>VAZL01000184.1 GCA_005883445.1 Alphaproteobacteria bacterium
GGTCTAGCGGGCCGCAGGCAGATCGCGTCACCGCGCATGTGAAACGCGAGCTTGCTGCCACGCGAGCGCCAAGGACGCGCGGTGTTTTGCTCGCCTGCCCTAGACGGCCGCACCGCGCCTCGCCATAAACTTCAACTATGACCGTCCACGAGCCCGACCTGCGGCCCGCCGATGTGCCGCCCGCTGCTTCCGACCCAACGGAAGCCGGAGGCATCCTCACCATCGACCTTGCCGCCATCGAGGCCAATTGGAAGATGCTGGCGGGCATGACCGTGCCGGTGGAATGCGCCGCGGTGGTCAAGGCCAACGCTTATGGTTGCGGCCTCGAACCGGTCACGCGCACACTATCCGAAGCCGGGTGCAGGACCTTCTTCGTCGCCGATGTCGCCGAAGGACGGCGTGTGCGAGCGCTTGCACCCGAGGCCGTCATCTACGTGCTCAACGGGCTGATGCCGGGCTCGGCGCCGGCATTCGCGGCCGACTATCTGCGGCCGGTGATCAACAGCACGACCGAACTGGCCGAATGGGATGCCTTCGTCGCCATCAAGAACTGGCGCGGCGGCGCGGCGGTCCACGTCGACACCGGCATGAACCGGCTCGGGATCACGGTGGACGAGGCGGCTGCCGTCGCTCCGCGCATGCAATCGGAAAATCATGGCTTCACGCTGTTGATGAGTCATCTCGCCTGCGCCGAGATCCCCGATCATCCGATGAATGACCGGCAGATCCGGCTATTTCGCGAAATTCGCCTTCTGTATCGCGGCGTGCCGTCCTCGCTTGCCAATTCCTCGGGCATATTCCTCGGTGGCAGCGCGTATTGCGACCTCGTCCGGCCGGGCGTGGCGCTCTACGGTGTCTACCCCACCCCAGGCAAGAAGAGTCCCATGCGGCCGGTGGTGGACCTCAGGGGCCGGATCATTCAGGTGCGCCCGGTCAACAAGGGCGAAACCGTCGGCTACGGCGCAGCCTTCGCCGCCGCGCGGCCGAGCCGCATCGCCGTCGTGGCAGTCGGTTATGCGGACGGCTTCCTGCGCTCGGCCAGCGCCGCCAGGGGCAAACCCGCAGCCGAGGTCATCGTCGCCGGGAAGCGTTGCCCCATCGCCGGCCGCGTATCGATGGACCTACTGGCCGTCGACGTCACCGATCTTGCCGAGGGCGCCGCGCGCCGCGGCGATCTCGCCACCTTGATCGGCGACGGCATCAGCGTCGACGAGCTCGCCGCCGGCATGGGGACTATTGGCTACGAGGTTCTCACCAATCTCGGACAACGCTACCACCGGGTCTACAAGGGCGAGTGATTCGGGGCGCGCGGGCGTCGTGGGCACTGCGCCACGCCGTTGCGCGCCCGTGGGTGCCGCACCCCGGACCGGCACTGAAATGAGCGATATGCGGGCCATGGCTCGTCGCGACACAAACTTCGTCTGCCAGAACTGCGGCGCGGCTTACGGCCGCTGGCAAGGCAAATGCGAGGCCTGTGGCGAATGGAACACCATTTCCGAGGAGAGTTCCGCGCGCCCACAAGGGCCCGGCCGTGCGCCGCGCAAGGGGCGGCCGTTTGCGCTCGAGGCGCTTGCCGGCGCGGGGCGCGACGCGCCGCGGCTCGCCTCGGGGCTCGCCGAATTCGATCGCGTCACCGGCGGCGGCTTCGTGCGCGGCTCGGTATTGCTCCTCGGCGGCGATCCCGGCATCGGCAAATCGACGCTGCTGATTCAGGTCGCGGCCGCGCTGGCCCGCGGCGGACATCGCGCGGCCTACATTTCCGGCGAAGAGGCGGTGGCGCAGGTGCGGCTGCGCGCCGAGCGGCTTGGCCTCGCGGACGCGCAAGTGGAACTGGCCGCCGAGACCTCGCTCGAGGACATCGTGGCGACGCTTGGCGAACACGCGCCCCCGCGGCTCGTCATCATCGACTCGATCCAAACGATGTGGACCAACATGGTCGAGGCTGCCCCCGGCACGGTGACGCAGGTGCGCGCGAGCGCGCAGGCGTTGATCCGCTTCGCCAAACGCTCGGGTGCGGCCGTGATCCTCGTCGGCCACGTCACGAAAGACGGTCAGATCGCCGGGCCGCGGGTGGTCGAACATATGGTCGACGCGGTGCTCTCCTTTGAAGGCGAAGGCTCGCACCAGTTCCGCATCTTGCGCGCGGTCAAGAATCGCTTCGGTCCGACCGACGAGATCGGCGTCTTCGAGATGACGGGAGGTGGGCTGCGCGAGATCGCCAATCCTTCCGAGCTGTTTCTCTCCGAGCGCGATCTCGGTTCGCCCGGCACCGCGGTCTTCGCCGGCATCGAAGGTAGCCGGCCGCTCTTGGTTGAAATCCAGGCGCTGGTGGCTCCGACCTCGCTCGGCACGCCGCGGCGCGCGGTGAACGGCTGGGACCAGAACCGGCTGTCGATGGTGCTTGCGGTGCTGGAGGCCCATTGCGGCGTGCGGCTCTCCGGCCACGACGTCTACCTCAATGTCGCGGGCGGATTGCGCATCCAGGAGCCCGCGGCCGACCTCGCCGCCGCCGCCGCGCTCGTCTCTTCGTTCACTGAGGCGCCATTGCCGGCCGATGCCGTGTACTTCGGCGAAATCTCGCTATCGGGCGCGGTGCGGCCGGTGGCACAGGCAGCAACCCGGCTCAAGGAGGCGAAAAAGCTCGGCTTTGCCCGTGCCGTTGTTCCTGACGGGGCACACGCCGAGGAGGATAGCGAGCCGGGACTGTCGCTAAAGCCCATGAGCACCCTTGCGAGCCTGGTCGCCGACATCGCTGCCCGCAGGCCTGGCGACGGACGACGATGGGGCAAGCGAGCCGGCCAACAAGACGGGTGACGGCGCCGCCTCATCCAGCTATACAGCGGCCGAACTGCCGAGCCCGCTTGGAAGGAGCGTTTCCATCTCCCGGTGGGCCGATAACGGCAGGAATATTAATAAGTTGGGGCGATCCTTCGACGGGGCTTGCCGCCCGGGCGGCAGGCGCGGAGGGTGGTACGATTTCATTCGCCGATTCGACCGGCGGCGTCCTGAAAGCGCGGAGCATCCGAACTCGGTCATGCCCATCACCCTCCTCGACATCATCCTGATCGGCGTCATGCTGATTTCGGGGCTGCTCGCCATGATTCGCGGCTTCATGCGCGAGATCCTGTCGATCGCCGCCTGGCTGATCGCGGCGGTGGTGACGCTTTACTTCTATGCCAAGCTGCTGCCGTTCGCGAAGTCCTACTTCAACAACGACATCATCGCGGCGGCGGTGGTCGTCGGCGGTACGTTTTTGGTCACATTGCTGATCGTGTCCGTCATCACCGTCCGGTTCTCCGACATGGTGCTGGACAGCCGTATCGGCGCGCTCGACCGCACCCTTGGCTTTCTCTTCGGGCTGGCACGCGGGCTGATCATCGTCGTCATCGCCTTCCTGTTCTTCGCGTGGCTGGTGCCTGACCGCAGCCAGCCCGATTGGGTTCGTAGCGCCAAGTCGCGGGTCGTGCTGCAAGGAACGGGCGATTGGCTGATGTCGATGTTGCCGGACGACCCGGAAAGCACCATCTTGAAGCGGTTGAAGCGCCCGCGGCCGGACGATGGCGAACCGGCCGATGCGCCTGAACAACGTGGGGCGCTGGGCGGTCCCCTCGATAACAAGGCCGCTGACTATCGCCCGGCGGACCGGCTCGGCATGCGCAAGCTGATCGAAGGCACGACGACGCGCTGAAACGGCGCAGGAGACCTGATGAGCGATTGCACAGAAGCCTCTAACGCCGGCTCACTCGATCTCGACGGCGACCGGCTGCGCGAAGAGTGCGGCGTGTTCGGCGTCTCGTTCGACGGCAAGCGCTTCCATTCCGAGCGGCGGCTGGGCCTCGTCGGCGACAATTTCTCCGGCCGCGAGGTGATCGAGCGCCTGCCCGGCGTGTCGGCGATGGGCCACGTGCGCTATTCGACCACCGGAGAGACCATCCTGCGCAACGTGCAGCCGCTGTTCGCGGAGCTCGATGGCGGCGGCTTCGCGATCGGCCATAACGGCAATCTGACCAACGGGCTCACCTTGCGCCGCCAGCTGGTGCGCGACGGCGCCATCATGCAGTCGACGTCCGACACCGAGGTCATCCTGCATCTGGTCGCGCATGCCAAGCGCAACCGCTTCATCGACCGGTTCATCGAGGGGCTGCGGCAGCTCGAAGGCGCCTACGCTTTCGTCGGCCTTACCAACAAGAAGCTCATCGGAGCGCGCGATCCGCTCGGCATCCGCCCGCTGGTGATCGGCAGGCTCGATGGCCATCCGATCCTCGCCTCTGAAACCTGCGCGCTCGACATCATCGGGGCGAAATACGTTCGCGACGTGGAGAATGGGCGCGACCCTGCATCTTCGAATACATCTATTTCTCGCGCCCGGACTCGGTCGTCGGCGGCCGCAACGTCTACGACGTGCGCAAGACCATGGGCGCGCAGCTTGCCCGCGAGGCGCCGGCCGCCGCCGACGTGGTGATCCCGGTTCCCGATTCCGGCGTCCCGGCGGCCATCGGCTATGCCCAGGAGTCCGGCATTCCCTATGAGCTCGGCATCATCCGCAACCACTATGTCGGGCGCACCTTCATCGAGCCGAGCCAGCAAATCCGCCAACTCGGGGTCCGCCTCAAACACAGCGCCAATCGCGCGGTCGTCAGCGGCAAGCGGATCGTGCTCATCGACGACTCCATCGTCCGCGGTACGACCTCGGTGAAGATCGTGCAGATGATGCGCGAAGCCGGCGCCAAGGAGGTGCATTTCCGCATCGCCTCCCCGCCGATCACCCATTCCGACTATTACGGCATCGACACGCCGGAGCGCGACAAGCTATTGGCGGCGACTCACGACCTCGAAGGCATGCGCCGTTTCATCGGGGCGGATTCGCTGGCCTTCCTGTCGGTCGAGGGCATCTACCGCGCGATGGGCTACGAGCAGCGCGATCCGCTGCGCCCGCAATTCACCGACCACTGCTTCACCGGTGACTATCCGACCGCGCTGACCGACCAGAGCGGGCGGGAGGCTTCGCCGCGGCAATTGTCGCTCCTCGCCGAGGCGAGCTGACGCGAAATATCACGCCGGGAGCGCATGCAGCGCGCTGCCCGGCATTCAAAGCCGCCATCGTTTGAAATTCTCAAAAGCCGGGATTATGGGTTCCGGCGCGCGCAACGCAGTCAAGCCCGCGCAGACTGCGTAAACTTGTCTGCGCCCGCAATGACGAGAGAGCATCGATGCCCCTTCCCCTCGCCGACCGTATCGCGCTCGTCACCGGCGCCTCGCGCGGCATCGGCTATGCCACCGCGCTCGCGCTGGCCAGCGCCGGCGCCCATATTGTCGCGCTCGCGCGCACGGTCGGCGGGCTCGAGGAGCTCGATGACGCGATCAAGGCCTTGGGTGGTTCTGCCACGCTCGTGCCGCTCGACCTCAAGGATTACCAGGGCATCGATCGGCTCGGCCCCGCCCTGCACGAGCGCTTCGGACGACTCGACGTGATGATCGGCAATGCCGGCATTCTCGGGCCGCTGTCCCCGCTCGGCCATGTCGAGGCACAAGCCTGGGACGAGGTGATGGCGGTCAACGTCACTGCCAACTGGCGGCTCATCCGCGCCCTGGACGGGCTATTGAAGCGCTCCGAGGCAGGACGCGTGGTGTTCGTTTCATCGGGCGTGGCCGCGCTGACACTGGCCTATTGGGGACCCTACGCCGTCTCCAAAGCCGCGCTCGAAGCGCTGGCGCGCACCTACGCGGCGGAAACTGCGACCACCAATGTGCGGGTCAATGTGTTCACCCCGGGACCGGTGCGCACCCGCATGCGCGCGCAGGCAATGCCCGGTGAAGACCCCACCACGCTCGAACCCCCGGATCATGTCGCGCAGACGATCGTCGAGATGTGCCTGCCCAGCATGCAGGAGAGCGGCAAGCTCTACGCCTATCCGAAAGGCAAATTTCTCAACTTCCGGCCGCCGTCCTGAGACCGCGAGGCCGGCGAGCGGCCATCGCGTATGCCTGATTGAGCGCGCCAACGACGCGAGGTCATCGCTTTGCGCGTCTCGCGTAAGGATTTTTCTTCTCTCGCAGCGCGAGCCGGATCGGCGTGCCGGGCAGATCGAAGGTTTCGCGCAGACTGTTGACGAGATAGCGTCGGTAGGCGTCCGGCAGCGCGTCGGCGCGGCTGGTGAAGAGCACGAAGCTCGGCGGCCGGCTCTTGGGTTGGGTGATGTAGTCGAGCCGGATGCGCCGTCCCGAAACCGCCGGTGGCGGATGGGCAGCAATCACCTCGGCGATCCAGCGGTTGAGCGCACTCGTTCCCACGCGCCGGTTCCACACGGCATGCGCGTCGACGACGGCTTGCATCAGCCGGTCGAGCCCCGCGCCGGTGAGGCCCGAGACGGCGACGACGGGCACGCCTTTGACCTGAGGCAACCGATGATCGGTTTCTTCGCGGAGTTGCTTGATGGTGCCAGGACGCGGTTCGACGCGGTCCCACTTGTTCACGCCGATGACCAGCGCGCGCCCCTCGCGCTCGATGAGATCGGCGATGCGAAGGTCCTGTTCCTCGAATGGCGCTTGCGCGTCCATCAGCAGGACGACGACTTCGGCGAAACGCACCGCATTGAGCGCATCGGCAACGGACAGCTTCTCGAGCTTCTCCTCGACTCGGGCGCGACGCCGTAGCCCGGCGGTGTCGTGTACGCGGAAGGGCTGATCGTGCCAGATCAAATCGACCGCGATGGCGTCGCGGGTAATGCCGGCCTCGGGCCCCGTCAGCAACCGCTCCTCGCCGAGCAGCCGATTGACCAGCGTCGATTTCCCGCAATTGGGGCGGCCGACCACGGCGATGCGGATCGGTTTGCGCTCAGCGGTCTTTTGTTCGATATCGCCGCCGCGCGGCTCGACCTCGGCCGCAAGCGCGGTGGCATCGGGCAGCGCTGCGCGCAGCCCCGCATAGAGATCAGCGAGGCCCTCACCGTGTTCGGCCGAGATTGCGATCGGCTCGCCGAGGCCGAGCTCATAGGCTTCCAGCACGCCGGCCTCGCCGGCGCTGCCCTCGCTCTTGTTGGCGACGAGGATCGCAGGCTTGCCCGATTTGCGCACCAGATCGGCGAACGCGCGGTCGGCCGGCGTCGCCCCCGCGCGCGCGTCGATCAGGAACAGCACCGCATCGGCGGCCGAGATCGCGGCCTCGGTTTGCTCTTGCATGCGGCTAATGAGACTTTCGGGCGCAGCCTCTTCGAGTCCCGCCGTGTCGATGGCGGTGAAGGCGAGATCGCCGAGCTGCGCGCGGCCTTCGCGCCGATCGCGGGTCACCCCGGGAACGTGGTCGACCAATGCGAGACGCTTGCCGACCAGGCGATTGAACAGCGTCGACTTGCCGACGTTCGGCCGTCCGACGATGGCGACCGTGAAACTCATGGCCAAGGGCAGCGCGTTGTGGACGCCGCTCTATGCCCGGCGGCAGCGACGGGTGCAATCAGCGCGTCGCGGGCGGATCCGGCCAGGCGACCGCGCCGGACGCGGGCTGCTGCTGCATCGGCGGCGGGTCAGGCCATTGAGCCTGGGATTGCGATTGGGCCTGGGGTTGCGGTTGGGCCTGGGATTGCGCTTGCTCCTGCGACGGCCGAATGGTGACGGCGGTCGGGCCCGATTCGTCTTTCGGCTTGGCGACGACTTTTGGTTTCGGCTTGGGTTTCGGCTTGGCCTCGGCCTTAGCCTCGGGCTTGGCCTCGTCCGGCTGCGCCTGCACGGTCGACTGAGACTGCGGTTCCTGGACCTGCTCGCCAGGCTGATAGCCCTTGACCATTTCCTTCGGCACGCCTTGCGTCACCCCTGGCGTTCCCTCCGGGAACACTGCTTTGCGTTCCCCCGGCAGCCGCTTCTTGGTGTTGAAAAAATCCGTGTCCATGAAGCTCGTCGGATCGAAGCCTTCACAACCCGCAAGCAAGACGCCGAGCGACAAAGCCAGGACGGCGAAGCCATTGCGCGCGAAACGATTCATGCTGCGCCCCTCAACTGTGGCCCGCGCCGGCACCCAGCGCCATCAGCTTTTCCACGCGGGAGCGCGTGGCGGCAGGTGTCTGCGCATCCGTCATGATCATATCGAACCAGCGCTTGGCCCCGGTCGTATCGCCGGCGCGCCAAGCGGCTAGCACAAGAAATTCGCGCGCGGTGTGGCGAAAGGTGCGATCATTCGCCGCGAGCGGCTCGAGGCGCCGCCGCGCCTCGGCGAAAGAGTTGGCATCGATGAGCAGCGCGCCCGCGCGCAGCGCCGCCAGATCCT
>VAZL01000185.1 GCA_005883445.1 Alphaproteobacteria bacterium
CATGAGACCTACACGCTGAAGGAGATGTCGGACGACTCGCTGCGCGTCCTGCGCACGCGACGTGACATCGCCTGCGTGCTCGTCAATCCGCTGCAAGCGCTGCATCCCAACGCACCAGCGCCGGCGGATTCCTCGCTGGTCGACGGCGCGCGGAGCGCGCATTTCGACAAGGATGCCTATATCGATTGGCTCAAGCGCCTGCGGGCGGTCTGCACCGAGCAAAGCATCGTCTTGATCTTCGATGAAGTGTTCGTCGGCTTCCGTCTCGCCATGGGCGGGGCACAGGAATACTTCGGCGTCCGCGCCGATCTCGTCACCTACGGCAAGACGCTGGGCGGCGGGCTTCCCGTCGGCGTCGTGTGCGGCCGCAAGGACTTGATGAAACGGTTCCGCGACGATCGTCCGGCCGACGTCTGCTTCGCCCGCGGGACGTTCAACTCCCATCCTTACGTCATGGCCGCGATGAACGAGTTCCTGCGGTATCTCGAGACGCCGGCCGCCCGCGAGCTCTACCGCGACCTCGATCGAATCTGGAACGAAAGGGCGCAGCAGCTCAATCAGCGCCTGCGCGAGGAAGCATTGGGAGTCGCGGTGGCCAACATGTCCTCGATCTGGACGGTCTGCTACCTGCGGCCGTCGCGCTACAATTGGATGCTGCAATACTATCTGCGCGCCGAATCGCTGGCGCTGAGCTGGATCGGAACCGGCCGTCTCATTTTCAGCCTGAACTACACGGACGCCGACTCCCAAGCGGTGGCTGATCGTTTCGTTGCCGCCGCAAGGACCATGGAGCAGGATGGCTGGTGGTGGCACCCTCCGACGGCGACCAATGCGTCGATCAAGCGCCGCATCCTCAAGGAAATGATCGCGCATCGGCTGTCGGCGAAGCGCGGTTGGGCGCAGCCACGCTGAGGGCCTTCCTGCAGCTATCAGCTCGCGTGCGGAGCCTCCGCGGCGTCTTCGGCGATCCACTCGCCACCGTGGGCGTGATGCGGATCGATCCATTCGCCGCGCAGCAGGAAGAGCGGAGCTTTGTGGTAGAGCTTGATGTCGTGGAACGGGTCGGTCAGGATTTTCGCGGCCCACACCAATCCGGTCTGCACATCCTTGATGAAGAACAATTGCACCGTGCGGAACAACAACCCGCCGATTCCGATGGCGAGCCAGATCTGCGCGACGTGGCGCACGAACTCCATCGTGTTCGCGTGCGGCGTGAAGATGCCGAAGAATGTCGGATCGAAGTAGAGCGGCAGCGGCGACAGCGCCCAGATCGTCATCAGCACGACCTTGCGCCGTAGATTGTAGCCGACCTTGATTTCCTCCTTGTGCTCGTGCGTCGCCTGATTCACGAGGTCGTAATCCTTCGGCTCGAAGAAGAAGTGGCCGGCCTGGCGGCTGGTCATCGCAACGAGCCAGCCGATCAGGGCTGCCATTGCCGGATCCCCGAACATCATCACATAGGCAGCCAGAAAGCTCACAGCGCTCACCAGATGCAGCGATTGATTGATCCGGCTGTGATGATAGTAGCGATGATCGTCCCAACGCTGCACTCTCAGGGCCTCGAAAAAGCGCTGCATTCCAGCTCTCCGTTTTGTGCTCGTGTGTCGATGCTATGGCGATTCGATGAATCCGATGTGACAGGCGCGTGGATTGGCGGGAGGAGGCGTTGCATCCGGCGAACAGGGGGCGATCAGACCGCGGCGCGCGCCGATGGCTTGGCCGCACGCGCGGCGCTCGTTCCGCCGGCCTTGGAGAAGCGGATGAGCGAGAAGTGCCCGAACGGCGGCATCGCCCGGCGCTCGACCAGCCGCATGCCGCGGCAGCGCTCGGCCCAGTCGGCATAGCGCTCCCAAGAGAATTCGGTGCGCCAGCCAAGCTTGCGTGCCGCGGGTGCAAACCACCGCTCCAGAGCGCGCCGCAATCCCGCTTCGGCGCCGACCCGGCTGACCAGCACGATCTCGCCGCCCGGCTTCAACACACGGGCGAACTCGTCGAGCGTCGCCTCCGGGTTCGGCACGGTCGTGATGACGTATTGCGCCACGACCACATCGAATGAGGCGTCCGGAAAAGACAGGTGCTCGGCGTCCATGACCCAAAGTCCCTCGACATTGGGGAGCCCGAGCTCGACGACGCGCTGCTGTGCCTTGCGCAACATGGGCTCGGAAATGTCGACACCGCAAAGACGGTTGCTGCGGGAATAGTCCGGCAGCGATATGCCGGTGCCTACTCCCACCTCGAGGATGCGTCCGCCGATGCGTTCGGCGGCGGCGATCGCTGCATGTCGGCCGCGCTCGAAAACCGCGCCGAACACGAGATCATAGACCGGCGCCCAGCGCGCGTAGGCCTTGGCGATCGTCTCCTTGTCGAGCTCCGCGCGCGATAAAACGCTCATGCATTCTCTCCTTTTCGCCCAGCCGTTTCACCCCGTGACCGGCGGCGAAAGCTTGGCTGCGTCCTCGTCAGCCGCGCACGGTCGCCGCCATCGCCATTCCCGCGTCGGATTCGCGATATCCGCCGCTCGCCACTTTCTGAATATGCCCGATGAATTGACGCGCGCTGTTTTCCCAAGACCGCTCCAGCGCGAACGTCCGACACGCCGTGCGAGAAATTCGAAGCGCCGCGATGCAGGCCACGCCCAGGTTTTCGTGCAAAACCCCGACCGGATTGCCGCCGACCACGTCCTTGGGACCCGTGACCGGAAAAGCGGCGACCGGAACGCCGCTGGCCAGCGCTTCGAGCTGCACCACGCCGAAGGTGTCCGTGCGGCTCGGGAACACGAAGACGTCGGCCGCCGCAAGGTGCGCGGCCAAGACGCCATTCTCCAGCAATCCGAGGAACTTTGCCTGCGGGAAGCGCCGCTTCAGCGCCGCCTCCTCCGGGCCCGTGCCGATGACGACCTTCGTGCCAGGGAGATCGAGCGAGAGGAATGCTTCGAGGTTCTTTTCGACCGCGACACGCCCCACGGTGATGAAGATGGGGCGCGCAAAGCCGAGCTCGATCGCGCGATCCGGCCTGAACAGGTCGGTATCAACGCCGCGCGTCCACATCCCGAGGTTGGAAAACCCGCGCTGGCGCAGCTCGAGCATGAGCGATGGCGTCGACACCATCGTCACGGTTGCGGCGGCATGGAATCGTCGCAGCGCCGCGTAAACCCACGCTTGCGGGATCGGCACGCGCGCCGAGATGTATTCAGGAAAGCGCGTCGTGTAGCTGGTGGTGAAGGGCCGCCCGTGCCTTCGGCAATAGCTCGACACCACGTGGCCGATCGGTCCTTCGGTTGCGATATGGATCGCGTCCGGCTTGGCCGCTTCGATGCGGCGAGCGATCTCGCGCGGGCGCGGCAACGCCAGCCGCAATCCGGGGTAGGTCGGTATCGGAATGCACGGAAAACCGGCCGGGGTGAGGAACTCGATGTTGACGCCCAGGCGCCGCGCGCTGTGCGACAGCGAGGTCAAGGTGCGGACCACGCCGTTGACCTGCGGGTGCCACGCATCCGTTGCGACCAGAACCCGCATCAAGCCGCTCTCGGTGGGGATAGCTTCGCCAGCTCGTCATCGAATCGCATGTGACAACATTGCGATTTCATATCTCAGCCGTATGACGGCGTGATGTTCTTTGCGACGTGATTTGCGCGTTCGCGCCGCTCACCCCGCGATTTGTAACAAAGGTGTTACAAAGGGATGGGACACTGGCGTTGCGATTCGCCGCCGCGTCGACGCTCATCGCCCGCAACCCATGGCAAACGTGACGAGGGTCATCTCGCGGGCGATACGACAGCGGCTCGACTGGAACAGGATTGGCATCGCGATCGGCTTGCTGATCGTGGCGATTGCCGCCG
>VAZL01000186.1 GCA_005883445.1 Alphaproteobacteria bacterium
TGGCCGCAAGTATGAATCCCGGTGGCGGTTGTCGCTCCGCAGCATTGTCCGGCACACAATCGGTCAGCTCTCGGTTTATCCATGGACTTTTTGGAATGGTCGCGCCGCGTTGGAGACGGGGCCCAATACCTGTGGCAAGCGCAACTTTTTGGCGTGCGTCGGCCTCAGATTCGGCTAACACCCAACATTTGTTGTTGAGTGTCGTCGCTTCCCAATTTCGGTCGCTAGTGTCGCCGCTCTTGGGCCCTAACCGATAGACTTGCATCTATCTCCCTCCCGCCGTCAGTTGGCGGCCTGGCGCACTGTCGTTGACGCCGAAAATGTGCTCGCTCTGCACCGCAGCTTGCATCCATGTGAGCGCAAGGTCGGTATAGGCTTGCTTCTCTTTTTCGGTTTTGGATTGGCGAGCCCAACGTAGCGCTTCCTCGGCATATTGCCGGAACTGGTCAGCCTTCGACATTGGCAGCCTCCTGATTACGAGACTCCTTGTGTCGTCACCTCCATAGCTGCGGAGCCTGCGCCCGTTGCCAGCGGCAGTCTGTTCAAAATTGCTCAGTCGGACGGGAAACGGACGGAAATCCACGCCTTAATCAAACTGACCCCTACCCAAATCCGGGCACTCCGAAATTCAAATCCAGCCACAAGGGGTTAAACCCGGCCAGTACCAAAAAAGAAGATGACAAGGCCGCCAACTGAGGCGGCCTCACTTCTCTCTTATCGTGCGTTTGATTTCTGTGCCGCAGCTCTCACAGATGTAAACCACCTCAACCAGGCTATCGGTGAATTTGATCGCCTTGCGTGCTTTCGGTTCCATCGGTTTGTATTCTTTTGTCGCCATCCGGCGCCGACAGCGCGGACAGATCACAACTGGCTGTTTTGGGCGCGGCCCCATGACAAGCTCGCCGCTAACTACCTTAGCGGCTGCAAGGATGCGTTCGATTCTGAACCAGCGTGCCTAAGCTGACTCCCGCCCGTCGTCTTTGTGCTGGTGAAGGAATCGAGCGACCTGACCCTTCAGCTCAGCTGTGTGATTCAGCTCACCCATGGAAGTCGCATGTTCAAAAAGTTCGCGCTGGATTTTTGTGGGAAGATCGTTCCATTGCATGATGACTGCGGCGCCGAGGCACCGCGTAGCGGAATTGGAACTCGGCGACCTAGAGCGGCATGTACTTGCGGCTGTCCGCTTAGTGCCAATCGCGCCCTAACGAACATTCAGAATGAGCCGCGGAACGACATTCAGAATGACGAGAGTCGCAAAAACAACAGTGGCGCTAAGTAACTGGACCTAGGCGCAAAACACTGGCTGGGGATGCAGTCAATTGCGAACTCGTCTCCGCAGCACCCACGGCGATTTTAGGGTCTGATCAACGCCCCAAGCGGAATTCCCTGTGCAACGGAACAGGAAATTTCCAAACGCGTATCAGGGAAAATCTTTCAGAGCTTAGTGCCCACACCACTGGCGCACATGGTAAGGCTCGCGCGCGAGTCCGACGCAATAGTCCAGCACGACTGGCTCAAACGCTCGCACGAATTCGCGGGCCGCAGCATTGACCTTCGCCAGATGCTTGGTCGCGCCATTTGCTTCGGCGGCCAGCTTGATCATGTCGACGCCCAGTACTTTGCCCTCGTCGACAAGCATGCGTCCTCCGACCATAACGCGGTCGACACCGGTACCGTCCTCCACGAACACGACGTGATACAGCGGCTCGTTCAGCGGCACGTAGTTGATGCTGGTCAGGTCGAGGAAAACCACATCGGCCTTGAAGCCGGGGGCAAGCTGACCGATCAGGTTCTCCATGCCGAGCGCGCGGGCGCCCCCTTTCGTCGCGGCTTCGAAGGCCTCCTCCGCGCTGAGCCATTGGCGCGGATCGGGCCCCTGCACACGCGAAACGAACGCCGCCATGCGCATCGCCTCGAACACATTCTGATTGTCGGACGATTGGCAGCCGTCTGTCCCAATGCCAATTGTGATCCCGCGGTCACGCATCTTGCGGGCGGCCGCCAGCCCCGAGCCGAGCTTCATGTTGCTGCCTGGATTATGCGCGACCGAGGCGCCGGCGTCGGCGAGCCGCGCCACGTCGTCGTCGTCGATCCAGATCGCGTGCGCGGCGGTGAAATTTGGCGCGATCAGCCCGAGCTTGCGCAGATGGCCGACCAGCGTCGTGCCGAATTTTCGCGGGCCGACCACTGCTTGAACCTTAGATTCTGCGACGTGCATGTGCACACCGATACCGTGCGCCTTTGCCAAGTCGCGGCAACCGACAATGAATGCGTCGCTGCAATGGTGTGGGATGGTCGGCCCGAGCGCGGGGCGCAAACGGTCGTGCTCAAACGACCAGTTCTCAATCAGCGTGCGGCAGGTCGCGAGGCTTACGTCGTACGGTGCGGCGCGCACCGCCTCGGCCTTCTCGCGCAGCCCCGGTGGCATCGATTCGATCAGTCCGGGGATGGCTCGGTAGAAGGTCGTGTCCGCCATCATCGGCGCGACCACGGCGCGCATGCCCACATCGGAATAGGCTTGTGCCACGGCCTTCACGCCTTCGACCGAAGGGGTAGGGATTTCCGCGACAAGGTCGTAGCAGGCGGTGCAACCCTTGCGCACCATTTCGATCGCGCCAATTTTGGCCGATAGGTATTTGGTTTCGACGGTGCGCCCGCCCGCAGACCATGGATACCCGTTCAGCAGAAGTTCGAGCGACCAGCGGTCCACGAGCCCCTTGCAGAGCGCGACTGTGGCGTGGGTGTGGGCGTTGACCATCCCCGGGATGAGAAGACGGTTGGTGGCGTCGATTCGCTTCGTGTCAGCCGCGACGCTCTCGCCTGGCCGCAACACGGCCGCGATGGTGTCGCCGTCGATCAAGAGGTCGGCGGGCGTGCCATCGAGCCGGCCCGCGGTCAGCAGCCGGCCCCCGTGAATGAGTTGCTTCAAGCGCTCGTCTCCACCGGAAATACTGTGGCATTTTCGATGCGCAGGATCGAGGCCACACCCGCGTCGATGCGAAAACCATAGTCGAGCCGACCCACGACGCGGACTGGCCGATCAGCCCCCTCGCGAGGTGCAGACGACGCGCCAACGAGCGCGATGACCGCAGCCGGAGCCGGTGAGCAGTCGGGGCACACGCCTGGCTGGTCGACGAGCAGCATCGTCGGCCGCGGGCCATGCCCGTGCGACAGAAATCCCTCGATGGCGATATCGTGCCCGGATAGCGCCTGCGCGGCGGCGCTGTAGCGCAAATGGTCCGTTCCAAGCTGGTCGAACAGATCGGCGAAGCCGAGCACAAGCGGCGCAGGATCACGCCGCATGGGAGCCCGCCCGTAGCTCGTCTTCGACGTGCGCTCGCATGACCTCTCGTTCGAGCGTTTCGGTCAAACGCGCGCGGAAGTCGTTGAAGCCCGGATCGGTCACCCGGCGCGGGCGCGGCAGGTTGACGCGCACCTCCTCGATAATCCAGCCCGGCCCAGCCGACATCACCACCACCCGGTCTGCAAGCAACACCGCTTCGTCGATATGGTGCGTGACAAAAATGATGGTGGGTTTGAATTCGAGCCAGACCTCCAACAGGAACCGTTGCATCAGCACGCGCGTCTGAAAGTCGAGGGCGGCGAATGGCTCATCCATCACGATAAAATCGGGATTTTCGACCAGTGCGCGCGCGATCGCCACACGCTGCTTCATGCCACCGGAAAGCTGATGCGGCCGGTGGTTGGCGAACTTGGACAGCCGTACCCGTTCCAAGAGCCGGGCGACCCGCCGTTCGCGTTCGGGCTTCGGCACCTTCTTCATGGCGAGCCCGAAGCCAACGTTGTCCTTCACCGAGAGCCACGGAAACAGCGAATGATCCTGGAACACCATAACGACCCCATGCGCCGGACCCGAAACCGATTTGCCGTCGAGCGCGATGCGCCCCGACGACAGCGGCTCAAGGCCTGCGATCAGTTCAAGCAGCGTGCTCTTGCCACAGCCCGAGGGACCCAGGATTGCGACGAACTCGCCGTTCTCTACGGTAAGGTCGATATCACGCAGAGCCGTCACCGAGAGGCCGCCCGCGCCCGGCCACACCTTTCCGACGTGTCGGCATGAAAGCGTCGTCATGGCGCGGGTTGCCACCACAAGATCCGGCGTTGGATCTGCACAAGCAGGGCATCGACCAGATAGCCGGTCGCACCCACCATGCACATTCCGAGCAGGATGAGCTTGGTATTGAACATCTCGCGGCCGAGAATGATCATCATGCCGAGTCCGTTCTTCACGCCGACCATCTCGGCCGCCAGTACTGCCATCCAAGCGGCGAAGAAATTGATCCGCAGCATGGTGAAGACCTGAGGCAGCACCGCCGGGAAGATCACACGCGTCCAGACCTGCGTTCTGCTCGCGCCATAACTGCGCGCCGTTTTGATCAGGCGCTGGTCGACGGCGTTGACGGCGGCAACCGTGGAGATGGTCAGAATGAAATATACCCCCATGAACACTACGAAGATCGCGGTCGGATTGCCGATGCCGAACAGCACGATTGCGAGCGGAATCCACGCGATCGGCGCGATCGGCGCAAGCCCGCGAACGAGCGGCATCACCATGTCGGCGAACGCGCCGGACGCCGAAATCAGGATGCCGGTGGCAATGGCTGCTGCAAAGCCAATGGCAAGTCCCGCGAGCACGCGCAACGCACTGACGACGATCGCGAAGGGGATAGGCATGGCGTCGCCACCGAAGCCGACGCGGAAATCGCTTTCGATCGCGTAGCGCAGGAATGACGACGGCGGTGGGAACAGGACGGCGCCGCTCCAGCCGTTCGCCGCCGCGATCTCCCAAATCGCGATGACGATCGCCCAAGGAATGAACGCCTTGAGGACGCCCATCTGCCAGAAAGCGACGGCTCCCGGCGGCTGCGGCTGCGCCACAGGAGGGCCGACGCGCTCCAGCGTCCCGCTGCGATCCGTCATTTGCTCAGGCTAAGACTTGCTTCAGCAGCGTTGTATCGACGATCTGCGGCGGCG
>VAZL01000187.1 GCA_005883445.1 Alphaproteobacteria bacterium
TCGCTCCGATATCGCGGCCTACGCCGAGGTTCGCGCTCGCCATCTCGGCAGCGCGCGGCCGGCCTCGCTGCTGCTCATTGTCCCGGCTTTGGTACGGCCGGAGTTCCTGTTGGAGGTCGAGGCCTACGCCGCGAAAGCGTGACGCCATGACGATGCCGGGGGATTTCGCATGTCCCGCGGTCGATGAATCCTCGCCACGCTATGAGGGCTGGCGCGTCACTGCGGTCTGCTTCGTGGTTGCCATGTTCTGCTGGGGATTTGGCCTTTACAGCCATGGCATCTACCTGGCGGAGCTGCAGCGTCTCTTCGGTTGGTCGGCATCGTTGATCTCCGGCGCCACTACCGCCTACTACTTGGTCACCGCCTCCCTGGTCGTGTTCATCAGCGATGCGATCGTCCGGTTGGGCCCGCGGCGGGTGTTTCTGATCGGCACATGCTGTCTCGGCAGCGCGGTCGCGCTGCTGGCGTTGATTGCCGCACCATGGCAGCTCTACCTAGTCTATCTCATCATGGCGGTGGGATCGGCCGCCATGCACGTCGGTGCGATCACCAACGTTCTCGGTCTGTGGTTCGATCGCCAGCGCGGGCTGGCGGTCAGTTTGGCACTCAACGGCGCGAGTTCCGGCGGCATCTTCGTCGCGCCGACCCTGATCATCGCGATTGCCACAACCGGCTTCGCAGCCGCCATGGTTGGTGCAGCGACCGTCATGGCGGCGACGCTCATTCCGGCCATCGCCATCTGGATCGGTCGGCCACCGAAACGCGCCGAAACGACGGGCGTTTTGCCTGCGCCGGACGGATCGGAATCCGGTTCTGCGTCCACGCCGACCCATTGGACGCGACCGGAGGCGTTGCGGAGCTTCGCGTTCTGGAGCGTGGCGGGACCGTTCGCCCTGGCACTGATGGCCCAGGTCGGTTTCCTCGTGCACCAGATCGCCTTTCTCGAACCGGCGATCGGTCGCAGCCGGGCGGGATTGACCGTCGGCGTGCTGACCCTCATGGCAATCATCGGGCGCGTCGCGCTCGGCGCGTCCGTCTCACGGCTCGATCTTCGCCGCGTGACGGCGATCTCATTGGTAAGCCAGGCGGTCGCGCTGTTTGCGATGACGCAGACGACGAACGCTGCTGCCCTCTTTATCGCCTGCGCGATATTCGGTGTGTCGGCAGGAAACCTAATCTCGCTTCCTGCGCTGATTATTCAGCGCGAGTTCGAGGCGACCTCGTTCGGCATGTTGGTCGGATTGTCGACCGCCATCGGTCAGTTCACGTACGCGTTCGGTCCTGGCGTGCTCGGTGTCGTTCGCGACGCGACCGGCGGCTATACCGCCGCGCTCGCGCTCTGCATCGCGCTCCAGCTCGCCGCCGCGGGAACAATCCGGATGCCACGGTTCAGCGGAAGCCGATCGATTTGAGATAATTATAGGCCTGGATGATCTCGCGCAACCGATCTTCCGAGGAGCGATCGCCGCCATTCGCATCCGGATGATGACGCTTGACCAGCGTCTTGAACCGCATCTTGACCTCGTGTGCCGAAGCGTCGGCCTCGAGACCGAGCGCATCGAGTGCTTTGCGCTCGGCGTTGCGCACCGCGCGGGCTTCCGGCGGGCGCCGCTCCGAGCGCCGTGCGCTGCCCATCCCGCCGAACTCCCGGAACATGCCGAACGAATCATCCGCATCGGTAAACTCGGGATGCAAGCGGGAGGAACGGGAGCGCGAGCTCGGCCGCCCGCCGTTCATCCCCATCTTCCAGGTGGGACGATGGCCGATCACCGCTTCCTTCTGATAACGGGCAATATCTTCGGTGGTCATGCCGGCGAAGAAATTATAGGCGTGGTTGTATTCGCGGACATGTTCGAGGCAAAACCGCCAATATTCCCGCTCGCGTAGGCGCCCCTTGGGGGCCCGGTGGGTCGCCGGCGCCTCGCAGTTCGGCCATTCGCAGGCGGGACATTGCGCGCGCAGCCGCCGGTCCTTGTCGGGCTTGACCCGGATGCGATCGAAGAAGGGCGAGTCGCTTTTCATGACCGATCAGTATGCGCGCGTCGCGAAGTCATCTTCAAGTCTTGACAAGCGCGTTTGCGCGTTTTCTCGCCGTGAGCCGGCATTGACCGGCGGGGCCGACTGCCGCTATGCGGACACCATGGCAACGCGCGATCTCATCGTGGAGAAGTTGACCAACGCTTTCGCTCCCGCGAGCCTCGACGTGGTGGACGAATCCGACCAGCACGCTGGGCATGCTGGACATCGCGAGGGCGGGGAGACTCATTTCAGGGTATATATCGTGGCGGAGGTGTTCCGCGGGAAGAGCCGGCTCGAGCGCCACCGCATGATTAACCAAACGCTTGTCGGAGAGCTCGCAGGCGGCGTCCACGCGCTCGCGATTCACGCCTCGGTGCCGGGCGAAAACAACCCGTGACATTTGCGCGCTCCGCGGGGCCAGCGCCCAACGGCCCGTCTCATGCGATCGCAGTTAGCGGCCATGGAGGTGCGATCCGGTCGTCCGGGTCGCGGCCGGAGTATTGCGAATGGCCGCGATCTCGCGTTCCAATACATCGGCCTCGCGCCAGTCGGGCTTGCCGCCGGGAGACCATGCGGCGCGCAACATGCCTGCGGGATCTATCAGGAACTCCACGCCGTCGCTTCGGCCCACGTCCTTGCCACCAAACATGGCGAGCGCCGTCGCAAGCTCGACATCGTCGGCGCGGCAGGCGGCTCCGGCCGCCACGTCCGCGACTGGGGTCACGATGGTGACGACATCGCGATCGTGCGCCGCCAATTGCGCCACGCGCTCGGTCGAACCGCGGCCCGCAAGGACGAGATGCCCGACGCGGCCGTGCAGGCGGTCGCGCGACACCGTCGAACCGTCGGGACAGGCGGCGGAAAAATCCGGCGCCCGATAGCCGACATTGGTCACCTTGCCGCCCCTCGTCCAGCGCGACCGCGAACGGCGGCATGACCTCACGGATGCCATTGGCGATCCACCAGTAGAGGTCGCCATCGGTGTGGGCGTAGACGTGGTCGGCAGTGAGGTCTGATGGCTTCACGCGCAAGAACCGGCCGGCCGGGCCGTCGCCGCGCCCCTCTCGTCCATGGCAGGAGGCGCAATGGGTCGCGAACAGTTTCGCTCCTCGGACGATCGAGCTTGCCGAATACCCTGTCGGCGCAATGTAAAAGCTCGTCGGATAGGCCTCGACGGTGGCCAAGGTCAAAGTCGGCGCGAAATGAGCAATGCAGGCGATGGCAACGGCGGTGCCCGCCGCGATCAGCCACGGCGTCAGCCGCGGGTGCGCGCGTCGTGCCTTCGCGCCGATGAGGGTCAGCAAAGCGCCGCAGAGCAAGCCGCCGCCGATCGCCCACATCGCCAGCGCGAGCCTGCCACGCAGCTCCGCATCGCCGAAGGCGGCATCGCTGTAGCGAACCGCGAATGGCCAAGTCGGCTGCAGCACATGCAATCCGGGCGGCGTAGTCCCGAGCGCGCCGACAATGACAAGGATCGCGAGACCGAACATCGCCTCCATCACGCTGTTGCGCGCCAGCGCGCGCAGCGCCGTGCGGGCTGCCGCGGGCGCTCCATTCGCGTTCCGCTCGTGGAGCAGGGCCTCCCCGCAACGCGGGGAGGAGACGGTGAGAGCGAGCCGTGGCGTCAGCCGCAGCCGATTGATCGCAGCAATCGCGACCATGGCGAGAAAGAGCGCGACCTTTGCGAGCAAAAGCCGGCCGTAGTCGGTCCCGATCAAAGCCGGCACGCTGCCGGTCAAGATCCAGCCGTTGACGCTGCCGGTCGCGATGAGCACGCCGACGCTGATCAGGCCGAGCGTCGAGAAGCGCAACGTAGCCTCGCGCGCGAGCGCAAGCGAAATCCCCTCGCGCCTTGCCGCCGTGAGCAACAACGCGAGCGGCAACAGGCCGCCGAGCCAGGCCGACGCGGCGATCAGATGCAACCCGTCAGCCGCGCGATGGAAGGTGCCGAGCCAGCCTGCCGTCGCCGCGGCGTGACCGGAATGGACCGCTGCGGCGGCAAACGCGCTGGCGAGCAGCGCCGCGATCGCCCAGCGCCGGAGATCCAAATGCTTTGGAGAGATCCAACCCAAGGCTGCGGCGAGCAACGCCGCCAGCACGAGCCGCGCGAGCCAATCATGTCCGAAAGTGGTGTGGAGGAGCACCGTCCACACAATGCCGCCGAAAAAAGCTTCGCTCGGCGCGCGCTCGTTGATGTCCGCGGCGAGCACGACCAGCCACGCCATCCCCGAGATCAGGGCGGCGGCAAAACTCCACCACGCAATGCGCAGCAGCCGCGCGCGCAAGGCTTCACCCCCACGCTCCATTGACCGCATGATCGGCCCGACCACCGCGGCGGCGAAGATGAGGGCGCCCGCCAGCGTCAGTGTCGCCGCAAAATGGATCGCGCGTATAAAGATGAGCGGATCACCCACCCCGTCCCTCCCGGGAGGCGAAGCGCGCCGAACTCTCGGCGAACCTATTTGCCGACGCGAAAGGTGTACTCGCCTTTGGTCGCGTGGGTGTCGACCGAGATCACGCGCCACTCGACCTTGTAGCTGCCGGACCCTAGCGGCTGCAGCGATACCTTCAACACGGTGAGATCCTCCCCGCTCAGACGGGAATCGCCCTTGTCAACCTGCTTGCCCCCGGCGTCGCGCACCACGATGGTACTGAATTTGGGTTCGAGCCGTTGGGTGAAATGAAGCGTCACCTCGGTCGGCGCGACGGCGAGCGTCGCACCGGCGGCCGGGCTGGCGCGATCGAGATGCGCATGAGCATAGGCGGCAGCCGCGGTCGCCGAGACGCCGGCGATCACGAGTGCTCGAATGCCCATGGAGATGGTCATGAAGCGGCCGCCGAGACCTTCGCTAAGCCGATTTGAGCACCGGCTTGCGCACCAGCGGCGTGATGCGCAGCGCCGTGATGCGGTTCCTGTCGCGGCGCAGCACCCGAAAACGGAAGCCGTGGAAGGTGAAGGTCTGGCCGGGCTCGGGGATCGAGCGCGCCTCGTGGATGACGAGCCCGGCGATGGTCGTCGCTTCGTCGTCGGGCAGGTTCCACTCCAAGGCGCGGTTGAGATCGCGGATCGGAACGCCGCCATCGACGTTGACCGAGCCGTCGGGCTGCGGCCGCACGCCAGGCACCGCGATGTCGTGCTCATCGGAGATGTCGCCGACGATTTCCTCCAAAATGTCCTCGAGCGTGACCAGCCCCATCACCTCACCGTATTCGTCG
Source organism: Alphaproteobacteria bacterium (assembly GCA_005883445.1). Classification (GTDB taxonomy): domain Bacteria; phylum Pseudomonadota; class Alphaproteobacteria; order Rhizobiales; family Xanthobacteraceae; genus VAZQ01. The sequence goes on from VAZL01000187.1 coordinate 5,236, forward strand.
ACCACCAGCGCGAAATGCGTCTTCCGACGCCGGAAAGCTTTGAGTTGCTCGGACAGCGGGCGGATGTCGGGCACGAACCAGGGCGGCCGCGCAATGGCGGTGACGTCGATCTTGGCAAGATCACCGTCCGAGATCTGGATCGCACGCAAGAGGTCCTTGGCGTGCAAGATGCCGATGATGTTCTCGGGCTTTCCCTTCCACAGCGGCACCCGCGTGACCTCCGATTCCAGCACCGCCTTGACCACCTGCTCGGGCGGGTCGTCGGCGCAAACCGTGACCATCTCGGTGCGGTGGATCATGACGTCGGAGACGGTGAGATCGCGCAGATCCAGAAGCCCGCTGAACATGTCGCGGTCGAGCCTCTCGACGCCGCCCGTCCGGTGCAAAAGATCGAGCGCTCCCCGCAGTTCCTCATGGGGCGAAAGAATCGATTCGATTTCCCCGACCTTCATGCCGGCCAGCCGCAGCACCCACTTCACGAGCCATTCGACCGTGATCAGGACCGGCGCGAGCACCCGGACCGTCCAATCGATCGGGCGCGCAACGGCAAGCGCAATGCGGTTGGGCGCGTTGAAGGCCGCGGTCTTCGGCAAGACCTCGGCGAACACCACGATCACGATGGTCATGACGACGGTGGCATAGATAACACCCACCTCGCCGAACCAGGCGAGCAGCACGCCGGTCGCGAGCGCGGAAGCCGCGATGTTGACGGCGTTGTTGCCGAATAGCAGCACGCCGATCAATCTTTCGCGCGCGCTGAGCAGGCGATTGACCAGCGCAGCGCGCCGATTCCCCTGCTTTTCGAGACGATGCATGCTGGCGCGCGACGACGCGATCAACGCGGTCTCGCTGCCCGCGAAGAAGGCGGAGAGCAGGATGCAGATGAGAACCGCCACCAGGGCGAACCAATCGTAGGCAGTCATCGCTCGGCGAGCTTCTCGACCAGAAAGGCATGGACCTCGGCGGCGTCAACGTCGGGCGCGATGAAGCTTGCGCCGATTCCGCGCGCCAGTATGAGGGTCAGTCTACCGCGCTTGACCTTCTTGTCCTGGGCGATGAGCTCCATCAGGCGGTCCGCGCCCGGCACGCCGCCAGGAACCGAGCAGACACGGATCGGCAGGCCGACAGCCGCCAGGTGACACTCGACGCGCTCGGCCTCGGCCGGGGATAGCAGCCCACGCCTGGCAGAGAATGCGAAGGCGAGTGTCATGCCGAGCGCAATTGCCTCGCCGTGCAGCAGGCGGTCGGAGAAACCGGCCGCGGCCTCGAGCGCGTGGCCGAAGGTATGGCCGAGATTGAGCAGCGCCCGCTCGCCGACTTCGCGCTCGTCGCGGCCGACGATCGCGGCCTTCATGCGGCAGCTCACCGCGATGGCGTGCTCGCGCGCGCTGCCGCCTGCGAACAGCTCCCGCCAATTCGCCTCCAGCCAGGCGAAGAAGCCAGCATCCCCGATCAAGCCGTATTTGACGACTTCGGCATAGCCCGCGCGGAATTGGCGTGGCGGCAACGTGTCGAGCAGCGCGGTGTCGGCCAAGACCAGCACCGGCTGATGGAATGCGCCGATGAGGTTCTTGCCGTGATTGGAATCGATGGCG
>VAZL01000188.1 GCA_005883445.1 Alphaproteobacteria bacterium
GCAAATGTTGTCGGCTTTGCCCCCGAAAGCGGACCGCCGACGTGGCCGATTTATGAGTACACGCCCTAGCTAGGTGTGAGCTTTCAGTAGGTTGTCCATCCGGTTCTGACCGAGGAAGCTGAGGTTGCTGAAGCTTCAGAATCCAACGGAGAACCGGATGAACGTGCATAAGAATGCCCGGCTGACGCCGCGCGGTCGAGAGCGGATTGTGCTGCAGGTCGAGAGCGGGCAGACGCCGGAGGCCGTCGCGCAAGCCGTAGGCGTCTGCCCGCGGACCGTTCGAAAATGGGTTGATCGGTACCGTCGCGAAGGCTTGGCGGGATTGCACGATCGGTCATCCCGGCCGCATAGATTGCGGCAGCCGACGCCTCAAGCGGTGGTCGCGGAGATCGAGCAGCTACGCCGACAGCGCTGGACAGGCAAGCAAATCGCCGCCGAGACGGGCGTCTCACCAGCTACAGTCAGCCGTGTTCTGCGTCGGCTGGGGCTGAACAAGCTTAGTGCCCTGGAGCCGGCCGAACCGGTCCGGCGTTATGAACGCGAAAAACCGGGCGAGCTCATCCATCTCGATATCAAAAAGCTCGGCCGCATCGGCTCCGTGGGCCATCGCATCACCGGGCGATATCCCGGCGCGGTCAATCGCCACCACGGCATCGGTTGGGAGTTTGTCCATGTCTGCATCGATGATGCCTCACGGATCGCGTTCGTGCAGGTCCTGGCCGATCAGCGCAAGGAGAGTGCAGTCGCTTTCCTGGAGGCCGCCGTCGCTCATTTTGCAAAACTTGGCGTCCGGATCGAGCGCGTAATGACGGACAATAGCTCGTGCTACCAGTCAAAAAGCTTCCGAGCCGCCTGCAAACGCCGCGGCCTTCGTCAAATCTTCACCAAGCCCTTACACTCCGAAGACCAATGGAAAGGCCGAACGCTTCATTCAAACAGCACTGCGTGAATGGGCCTACGCTCGCGCCTACCACAACTCAGATCAGCGATCGGTTGAGCTGCTTCATTGGCTTCATCGCTACAACTGGCATCGGCCACATGGTAGCTTGAAAGCCAACACGCCCATCAGTCGCCTCGGCCTATCCGAGGACAACCTGTTGAGGCTCCACAGCTAGGGCGCGCATCTCATAAATTGCGGCCGCTCAGCAATCGCTGACGGATGAGCGGACATGCGGGGAGATCCGAAGGGTGGCAAAGCACGAAATCGCTGCGCGATCGCCCGGTGCGCGGGCGACCTAACCGCGAGCGCAGTTACCTCAGGAGAGAGCTTGTCTCACTAAATCAGCTGTGCCAGCGGAACTGCTGCGGCTTGCGGGCGGAGCCCTGCGAGATCACGACATTGACGAGGGCGGGGCCGCGGAAGCGCATCGCCTCGTCGAGGGCGCCGCGCAGGTCCTTCGGGTCTTCGACAAAGAAGCCCTTGCCGCCGAAGGCCTCCATCACCCTGTCATACCGGGCACCGTAAATCAGTGCGTTGGGCTTCATGTTGAACATCGGGCTTTCCGGGATCTCCGGCATGCCGGGGCCGATGCCGCCATTGTTCAAGACGACGATCTTGGCCGGGAAGTTGTAACGGACCAGCGTCTCCATCTCCATGCCCGAAAAGCCGATTGCCGAGTCGCCCGAGAGGTGGATGACCGGCCGGTCGGGATGCACGACGCAGGCGGCGATGGCGTGACCGAGGCCGACGCCCATCGTCCCGTAGGTGCCGGCGTTGAGGCAGGAACGGGCGCTGAAGCTCGGCAATTGGGTGAGGCCGATATCCATCGTGCCGGCGCCCTCGGCGCTGAGGATCGCGTTCTTTGGCATCCAGGCGGCGACGTCGCGCAAGGCCCGGAAATAATTGGCCGGCGCCTCGTCATCGTCTATCTGCGGCCGGACCTGCGCCGCGTTCTCATCCGCCTTCTTCGCAATCATCTGCCGCCACGGCGTGTCCTTCGGATAGAACCACTGGCGGCCGGCGAGCGCCTGGTTGAGCTGCCCGACGATTGCCTTGCCGTCACCGACCAGCGCCACTTCCGTCGCCTTGTTATGGCCGATCTCCTCGGGCGCAATGTCGAGCTGGATAACCTTGACGTCCTTCGCATAGCGCGGCGGCTGGCCGAAATGAAAGATCCAGTTGAACCGCGTCCGGCATCACGCCCTTGCCCATCGGCGAACGCAGGAACGGCAGTTGGGTGCGCTCGATGAACGCGCGGACTTCGTTCTCGGCGCGCGACCATGCCATGCCCTTGCCGATGAGAACGAGCGGCCGGTCGGCCCGTTGGAGCAGATTCAGCGCCGCCTCGATGTTCTCCATCGGCGCCACCATGCGCGGCGGGTCGGGCGCGCGCTCGACATGGACGACTTTGTCGACGTCGCATTTGCCGGTGATGATGTCGTCGGGCACGTCGAGGTAGGTAGCGCCGGGGCGGCCATAGATCGCGTTCCGGGTTGCCATCTCGACATAATAGGGGATGCGCTGGACGCTCTCGATGCCGTGCGCGAATTTGCAGAACGGCGAGGCGATCAGCACCTGGCGCTCTTCCTGGAATGCGCCCATGCCGCCGCGATAGGTCTCCGAGGCGCCGCCAAACAGGATCATTGGCCAGCAATTTTGCTGGGCATTGGCGAGGCCGGAGAGACCGTGCACCACGCCGGGGCCGGTCACAACGATGCAGGCGCCCGGGCGGCCGGTCAGATAGCCGTAGGCCTGCGCCGCGTAGGAGGCAGCCTGCTCGTTGCGCATGCCGATATAGGCAACGCCTTCCTTCTGTGCGGCTGCCGCGATCGGGGTGATCGGAAACCCAACGACCCCGAACAGGTGATCGATGCCCTGCTGTTTGAGGCTCCTCGCTATCAGGGTCGCGCCGTCGACTTCGCTCATGCTTTCCTCCTCGTACCCCAGGCGCGAGATTACGCATTGATGGCAAGCCCGCGAAAGGGGTTTGCGCTTGACTTACCGGTGAGCGACTCACGGCGTCTGGCGGCTACCGGTGAAGCAACCCGGCACGCCCTTACTTAACGGCGCTTCGTCGAGCGCCTCAATTTCTTATTTCGCCTACCGGCGCTTTTGGCAGTTCCGCCGCCCACCCGTTTCCGGGTGTTACGCCCTTGGCACTGATCCATTTCTGAGCGTGGAAACTTCGGATATTTGCCAAACACAATCCCTTCAACCAGACGCCAATAGGCTTCGGCAACTCGGGGGTCCCCAGGCGACAAATCGCTGACCACTTCCATCTCAGGCCCGAATCCGGAAAGCGTCGCGGTGAGACTCACCATCATATAGTGGAAAAGGATGGGCTCGACCTTCGGAAGCAAGTTCTCGTTTTGGGCTGCGCTGATTTGGGGAACCAAGCGGTCGATAAGCGGCCTTAGGACGGTCTTCGCGACCCAGCGCAGCCGCGGATTACGGGACAACGCCTCTTGCCTCATGAAACGATGGAACTCGGGAAAGGCGGCGGTGTATTGGAACACGGCGCGATATTCCTCACGCAAGCGCTCGAGCGTTGACACCGGCGCTTGCTCCGGAACACGGAGGTCCCATTCCTCACGGATGCGCGTGAACGCGTGTTCGGCCGCGGCGCGCCAGAGAATGTCCTTGCTCCGATAGTGATACGTAATCAGGGGATGTTGCAGGCCTGTTCGATCGGCAATGCGCCTGATGCTTGCGCCCTCAAAGCCTCGCTCCGCGAATTCCGCGATCGCCGCGTTCAGAATGGCCGCGCGCGTGGCAAGAGCACGCTGCTGCTGCGCGCGCGTTTTGCGGTGGCGCTGGCCGTGACGAACGGACTTGGCGGCGCCGTGGGGGCTACGCTCGTTCATTATCCGCCTTGCTGTTGGAGTCCAACCGATGTGCTAGGGAGCACTCGTTTCGGGCCCATGCTCGCTCTCTATGCGAATGCGCCGCCTTCGGGGGGATGCCCTCAGAAGGGTCCGTTAGCGTTCTTCCACTGATTGCGCGGCGGAATGGGCGAGAGCACGTCCCAATGCTCCGCAATCTTTCCATTCTGCACTCGGAAAAGATCATAGTTCGCGGTGGGCGGCTCGGTACGTGCCTCGACCAGAGCGAGCACGAAGTTGCCTTCCGCTACATAGCGGCGAGGCACGAGGACCGGCGCGCCGCCGGGCTTCGCCACCTCCGAAACCCGCGATTTCATGCGCGCGACCCCATCACCAACTTTGGAGGCATGTTGGGTGTAATGATCACCGTCGATGAATTCATCGACACGATCAAAACGCAACTCGACCGTCACGGCTTGCTTGAAGGCGCGAACGAGAGCGCGATTTGCTTCTGTCCGATCGCGATCAAGGACAGCGGTCGGACCATCGACCTGGGTGTGGCCGGACGGATTGGGGCCAACCTCGGGGTCTTGCCCGCCCCAATGTTCGACGATTTTTCCATCCTTGAAGCGAAACAGGTCGAAGGCGATCACCGGCCCCGCGAAGCCGCGCAGGCCTTCGTACTTCGAATGAAGCATGACGATGTCGCCATCCACGAGCGTGCGATAGATCGTGACGTTTGCCGTCGGGGAACTGGCGACCTCGGCCGCGAACGCCTTCAGGCCGGATAGTCCGTCGGCAATATTTGGATCGTGTTGCACGAACGGCTCCGAAAAGAGGCGATCAATAGCGGTTGGATTCCGATTTCGAAAGATCTCGATCATTGCCTGGCGCGCTGTTGCACCCAAGTCGGCGACGTCAGGGTGATTGGCGGCCTTCGATGGCTTCGGTGCTAAATCCGACAAGAGAAACGTGCCTCCTATCAAAGTCGCGAATACCAGCCACAATTGCGATGGAATCCGGGCTGCGCGCGGCATGATTGGAACTCAGCGCCCGTGGAAGATCATGGCAGGGGGCTCGATGTTCTTGTCGAATGCCTTGGCGGTGTTTATGAAGCCGCGCGTGACATCCTCGGTGGCATGAAGCGGCATGGTGATATCCAGCATGACAGCATCGGCCGCTGGAACCCCGCCCGCGGACCATGCCTTCAACAAAGTGCGGACCGCTGCATAGGCCTTCGTCGGACCGTTTGCGAGAGTCGCCGCAAGTTCGGCCGCCGTGCTTTCAACCATCGAACTCGCCACCACATGGGTCGCAATACCCAGGTGGCCCGCGTCGGGATAAATCCAGTCGTGACTTCGACGCACCGGAATACGGCGTTGTCGGCCGCGACCAGAAAATCGCAGCTCAGAGCGAGTTCGAACCCCCCTCCGAAGGCGACACCCCTTACAGCCGCGACCGTCGGCACGCGCAAAATCTCAAGAGCTCGGTAGGAAGCGTTCACCTCAGCAACGAAGGTGCGGAACCAATCGATGTGCTTGCCGGGCCACTCGCGCACTTCGCCGCCAAAGCTGAAATCCTCCCCTTCCGACGAGATCACCAACGCCCGTATATCGCTGCTACTTGCTTCGTGGACCGCGTCTCGCAGACAATGCGAGAATTGCAGATCAAGTCGGTTGTACGGCGGATTGGCAAGAACGATGCGGCCGATCGACCCTTGGCGTTCAAAGCGAATTGTCTTCATGGCGCACTCCTAGGAACCAGATGGCTGGCGATTGGAAATAACCGGTAGCAAGAGGTGCGATGGCCGTTGCGCGTCGTGATAGATCTGGTGGGTTACCGTCTCGCTGCGGCAAATATGATACGGAATGTACTCCACATTGGTCATGGCCCCGGTCCCTGTCGGCACGTCCATGCTCGTAATATCCAGGCAGATTCGATGCCCAGCCTTGAACAGGTTGGCAGTCGCCAAAATTTGGATTTTATATTCGTAGACTTCGCCCGGTTTCACTGGCTCAATTGACGATTGCGCTAATTTGTGAAAAGGCGCGCCGGGTCTCGATCGGTTTTCATCGACAGCTCGGTAGGAAGCCTTGAGCCACCCGCGTGTAAGTTCCCGTTCGTGCAGGTCGGCCGGAGGTGACCGTTCGCCCTCCCGTGCCGTTTGTACCGATACATCGGGCCCGACGTCCTTCAGGATCACGATCCAGTTCGTGTCCTCCTTGTCGATTGCAGCATAGATCGTGAGAGAGATTGGCCCCACGACCTGCAGGTCACGCGCAAGCGGATCGGTCATGTAGCGAAGACGTTCCACCTTGGTTGTCTTCTTGAGCGGCATCTGGGTGAAAACGTCGGGCTCAAGCGCGGCTGCACCGGCCAGTCCTGCCGCGACAGGCTCGTCCTCCGACAGCCGACCCCAATCGCAGAGATAAAATCTCACCCACTTCGTGTCGGGCAACGGCCAATCGGCGGCGGTCCGCCACTCGTTGGCCCCCATGAGCCAGTAGCGCACCGGCTCCTCGTGCATAACGCCGTTGTCGATGCCCTTGAGCCAGTGATCGTACCAGCGGATTATCTCGTCATGTAATTGGTGGAACGGCCTTTCTAGGTGCGCAGGCCCTGTAAACAGCAGCTTCTTGGGAGCGTCGATGTTCCGAAAATAGTTCTGGGCGCCTAACCAGTGCAGCTTGTAGGTGTACGCGTATGCGCCGGATCCCGTGTAAAAAGGTATTTTAATTTTCCGAAATCGAGCCTCCGCTCTTTCGATCGCATCTTCCGGTTCCCACGGTGCGATCATGGAGAGAAACATGATGAATGTTCTCTGCCCTTTCTGCGTCAAGATGTTGAAGAGGTTCTGGTACATCTTGAAGTCAGGATTGGCCATGGCCGCTTTCCACAGTTCTTCCTGCTCCCGGGGCAGCGGTTCGGGCACTCCGCGGGCCTCGTGAACCGTGCTGAAGACATCGAGAAGATAGGGAAACGCGTGCAAGACGCCGCCCGGGTAAAAGTCCCGAAAGCCGAACATGCCTCCGTAGGCGCTGCAGGCGTCATAAGGGAAGATGGCCTTGAGCGCCGGATGGGCCTGTTCGGCGGCGCGCCATTGCTCGCCCGCATAGCCTGAGATGCCGACCATCCCAACGTTTCCGTCGCACCAAGGCTGGTGGGTGATCCACTCGATGGTGTCGTAGTGATCGGTATCCTCGTGGCCGTAATGGCCTTCTGATTTCCCCGATCCGCGCGGCTGAGCAATCACGTGGGCATATCCGTTTGCGACAAACCGTCTGGTGTTGCCGGCCTCGATCGGACCGAACCATAGCGGCGCGTGCGCTGGTTGGGGCGGCAGCACGTCAGCAACGTCCGGTCCCTGCATATCCTTGTTGTGAAGTGCGGCCGCATAGAGAACCGGATAGCGCCCGGGCTTGTCCGGCCTGTACACATCCAGCGCCAGCCGTGTGCCGTCGCGCATAGCCACGAAGATGTCGCGCTCTTCGATCATTTCCGCTCCGCTATGTCGCCCTTCGGAGCGAGACTCGACCGGGCCGCTAATTTCTTCACATTCAGCATGTGCTCGTGAGAAACGCCGGACCATTTCCTGCGAGATCACCGGCAGCGCATCCGTCCCTTGTTCCTTAACTTTACGATCGTAAAGTATAATATCTTGCCCGATCGTGCAACCCCCCGGACGGCTCGACCTGTACGCCGACGCGGGTATGGAGCAAGTCCGCGAGCTACTTCAACGTCGATGAGTGGCTTGCCTGTGGCCGCCCGTCACATTCGAACTGGTTCCCGAGGAATCCTTGTCGGCCTATCGCGGCCGCGAGCTATTGAAGAGCAACCATCAACGAGGGAGCTTACTGCGCAGCGCCGCCACCGTTTCCAGATGCCGTTCGTGGTCTCCGGCGAAGCGCAGCACAAGATGAGTGGCGCCGGCCCGTGCATAGCCTTGCAACCATTCTGCCAAGCCGCCGTTCGGACCGGCATAGCAAGCCTGCCGGCTACGCATCACGGCAGCGGGTTGGCCATAATATTGTTCGAGATAAGCGTTGAGCCGTTCGTTGGCACGGTTGCGGTCCTCATCGGTAATCACCGTCACATACATGGCGCCGGTCAGCGCGTTCGGATCGCGCCCCGCCGTGCGAGCGATTTCCTTGACCTCGTTCCATGAGCGAGCCCATTGGTCAGCATCCGGCGCGATGGGCAACCAGCCGTCGAAGAAGCGACCGGCGCGATCGAGGCTTGCGGGCAACGAGCCGCCGATCCAGATCGGGGGCCCGCCTTGACGATATGGTGTCGGGCCAAGGATGCCGTGCTCGACTTTCCACCGGCCGTCCCAATCGACCGGTTTCCCGCTCCACAGCAAACGGGCGAGCCGCAGACCTTCGAGCAAGCGGCCGACACGTTTTTCGAAAGGCACACCGGCTGCAGTGAACTCCTGGCGGATATTCGGCACATCGGCAGCGATGCCAACGCCAAGTATAAGACGACCTTCCGCGACCTGATCGAGAGTCGCCACCTGGTGTGCCAGAAGGACTGGATTGCGTAGCGCCGGCAGCAAGACGGCGGTGCCAACATCTACGCGGCGCACGCGGCTTGCCACCGCAGCCAGCAACGTCAATGGCTCATGGCGCGGGCGCGCCAGGAGCGAGTCACCGGCCCAGACGGAATCGAAGCCCAGGCGCTCAGCTCGCTCAGCCAATTCCAGCAGCGACGACGCCTGTGGTTGTCCTGCCATGACGCGCTCCCGCGTCGGCAGCAAATATCCGATACGAATGGACATGGCGTTCTCCGCTCCCTGAATGCTGTCTGCTTGAAGAGCACGGGACATGATATTCTGCCTGCCCGCGCGAATCCGACTGATGGAATTTTTGGAAACCACCGGTCAGGAGAGAAGATACGCCGCTCCCGCGCTCCTTACCGCGCGCGCAGTGCTACGAGCGCATCGAATACCACCCGGTCGATCTCCAGGCCCGCGCGGAGTGCGCGCGCGCGAGAGCGAAATGCGCGTTCGGACGGAATGCGGATGTCATCGACGCCGGGCTGCCGTGGTGTCGCCTTGATGCGCTCGATCAGGTGCGTCACCTGGCGCTCGAATGTGTCGGCTGGCCCAAAGAGGTCGGGTCGGAAGGCGACGAACAGATAGCCGTAGTCGCTCTCGGCATCCAAGCCAGAACCGG
>VAZL01000189.1 GCA_005883445.1 Alphaproteobacteria bacterium
AGATGTGGGGCATCACCAAGCTCGGCGTGCGCGTCATCATCACGCACGGCGAAGTCACCCCGGTTGCGATTTCCAACGAGCGCTTGTTCACGCTCAAGCGTGAGCCGGCCGAGCCGAAGGGCGAGGCGCAAGCCAAGTTGGAGACGACGGGCGGCACTTCCAATGCCTTCGAGTTGGCGCAGCTCAGCGCGGCCAGGCGCGACGGGCAGGCATCCAACGCCACGGTGTTGGACGTCTCCAAACCTCTCGCCCCCGCGCTCGACGCCATGGCCTACGCGCTCGGGACGCCGCGCGAAACCACGGGACCGGAGTTCAAACCGGTGGAGCCGAAGCCGCTCAAGCCCGGTCCGATCGCGGTCTTCATCAGCCGCAAGGAAGGCAAGATCTACGTGCGCAAGGGCTTCGAGCCGGTGTTCGACGCGCCGGTCACGTTCGAAGAGCCAAATCGGCCGCTCGGCACCCACGTCTTCACCGCCTTGGCGGTCAATGGCGACAATACGACGCTGCGTTGGAACGTGGTGTCGATGCCGGGCGCGGGATCGCCGCCGGTCAAGAAATCGGCGAAAGGCAAGCGGGTCGAGGCGCCGGCAGCACCGGTGGTTGGTCCGGCATCGAACGCGACCGAGGCGCTCGACCGCGTCGCCATCCCGCCCGATGCGCTCGAGCGGATTTCCGAGCTGATGTCGCCCGGTGCGTCGCTCATCATCTCGGACAAGGGACTTGGCGGGGAGACCGGCAAAGGCACGGACTTCATCGTGCTCACGCGCTGACCTTCAACACAGACGTCTCGTCACATGCCCGGCTTGTGCCGGGCATGTGCGTTTCGGAGCAATCCATCCGCCGTCATTGCCGGGCATAGCGCGTCGGAAGACGCGCGTGAACGCGCTTATGACCCGGCAATCCATCGTCTTCAATGAATCGCTTTTTCCGATGGATGCGCGGGTCAAGCCCGCGCATGACGAGCCGAGGACAACTGCCGGCCGATACCTAAATGGACATCAGCCGCGCGCGAGCGCTGCCAGCGCATCCGCCGTGGTGACCGGCGGCGTCCAGCCGAGCCGCAACAGCGCGGCGGGGTCCGCCACCAGCGAGCCGGCGAGGCGCTGGTAGATCTCGGTGCGGCCTGCCGCGCGCAACGCCATTTCCAGCAGGGGCGGCGGCACCGGGATCAGGCCGGGGGAGCGGTTGAGACCGCGGCGCAAGGCCGTGATCATCTCCGGGATGGTCACCGCCGCGGGATCGGCCACCAGGAACGGCCGCCGCAGCCGTCCCGGCGCGGCCAGCACCGTATCGATCGCGGCCACCAGATTATCGAGCGCGAGCAGCGACCGCCGCCCATGCAGCGCTCCCAACGGCAGCGGATAGGGCGCGCGCGCAAACCGCAGCAGCTCCGCCATGTTGCCTTTCACGCCGGCGCCGTAGACCAGCACGAGCCGCAGCGCGACCCAATCGAGGTCGAGCTCGGCCAACCCCTGCTCCGCCGCCAGTTTGGAACGGCCGTAGGCCTCGGTCGGTTGCGGCGCCAGATCCTCGGTGAGGACGTGCTCCGCGGTCGGCCCCGACTGCGCGCGGATCGAGGACAGAAAGATGAAGCGTTTGACGCCCGCGCGCTGGGCTGCGCGCGCAAGCGCGATCGTGGCCTCGGTGTTGAGCACGCGATAATCGTCCTCGGGCAATCCGGACATGGCGTGGGCGACCCCGGCCGAGTGAATGACCGCGTCGGCGTCGGCGAGTGCGGCGGCCATGTTTTGCGGCCGGGCGAGGTCGCCGACGACGGCGCTCGCGCACTCCATCGGCACCACGCTCGGCCGCCGCAGCAGGACGCGCAGCCGGTAGCCGCGCTTGGGCAAGTCGCGCAACAAGCATTGCCCGATGAAGCCGGTCGCTCCGGTAAGGGCGATCAGAGGTTTGGCGCCGACAGGGTTCACCGCGGGTCTCGGCCGTTCGATGGGTCTTTCGCACCAATATACCGCATTCGGCCGATGCGGATCGCGGAGTCGCGCCGCGGTGCTGCGGCAGCCGGCAATGGCGTTGCGGCGAAGGTCGGCGTCGGCGGCGCCGTTATCGCTTCAGCCCGGCCGCGCTCGCGACGCGCTCCCACTTGGCCAAGTCATCGCGGATGAAGGCGGCAAATTCCTCGGGGCTGCCGCCGGCCATGTCGAAGCCCTGCTTTGCCAGCGTGGCGACGACGTCGGGAGATTTCGCCGCCTCGTTCGAGGCGGCCGCGACGCGATCGATGATCTCGGGCGCCGTGCCGGCCGGCGCCAGCAGCCCGAACCAGCCCGCGGTATCGAAGCCAGGGAGCCCCGCTTCCGAAATGGTCGGCAGATCGGGTGCCACGCTCGCGCGGCGCAACGTGCTCGAGGCGAGCGCCACCAGCTTGCCTTCGGCGACGAACTGCAACACCGTCGATGCCGGCGAGAACATCACCTGCACGCGGCCGCTCAACAGGTCGGTGGCGGCTTGGGCGGTTCCCGGATAGGGCACGTGCACGAGGTTGGTGCCCGCCATCACGTTGAACAGTTCCCCGGTGAAATGCGATGTGCCGCCGACGCCCGCCGACCCGAAGGACAACTGGCCTGGTTTCTCGCGCGCGAGCTTGATGAGCTCCTGCACGGTGCGCACGCCGAGCGAGGGGTGCACGACCACGATGTTCGGCAGCGTCGAAAACAGCGAGATCGGTGCGAAGTCCTTGACGAAATCGAATCCGAGATTGGGTGTGATCACGGGGTTGATGGTGTTGGCG
>VAZL01000190.1 GCA_005883445.1 Alphaproteobacteria bacterium
AGCCGGTGAGGTCGGCGGAGCCGCCGATCATCTCCGGCACCGCCGCGGTCAGCGCTTCGAGCGCAGTCTCCGATGCGGCGCGGGTCGCGACCTCTTTCGGCGTTGCGGCGAGCTTCTCCTTCACTGAACGCACGGCGGCGGCGAGCTTATCGCTCGGCAACTCGCCGCGGATGCGGCGCTCGAATTCGGCCCGGCGGGCCGCCGGCGCGGCCTTGAGCCGATCGTTCCAGGCCCGGTGCGCGGCCTTGCCCGCAAGCCCTGCGTCGCGCCACATCTCACGCACTTCCGTGGGAATGGTGAAGGCGCCCTCCGACCAACCGAGTCTTTCCCGCGCGCCTCGGATCTCATCGGCGCCGAGTGGAGACCCGTGGGACTTCTCCGTCCCTGCCTTGTTCGGCGCGCCGAAGCCGATGATGGTGCGGCAGGCGATGAGCGAGGGCCGGTCGCTCGCCTGCGCCTTCTCCAGCGCATTGGCGATTGCCTCGGGATCGTGTCCGTCGACGCGCGTCGCTGCCCAGCCGGCGGCCTCGAAGCGCTTGACCTGATCGACGGAATCCGCAAGCGACAGCGGGCCGTCGATCGAGATGCTGTTGTCGTCGAACAACACGATCAGCTTGTTGAGCTTGAGATGCCCGGCGAGCGCGATCGCCTCCTGGCTCACGCCCTCCATCAGATCGCCGTCTGAGGCGAGCACGTAGGTGCGATGGTCCACGAGCTCGGGGCCGAATTGAGCGGCGAGATGCCGCTCGGCGATCGCCATGCCGACCGCATTTGCAAGTCCCTGGCCGAGCGGGCCGGTCGTCGTCTCGACGCCCGGCGTGAGGAAGCTTTCCGGATGGCCGGGCGTGATCGAGTCCAACTGGCGGAAGCGCTTGATCTCCTCGATCGTCATCTTTTCGTAGCCGAGGAGATGAAGCAGCGCGTAGATGAGCATCGAGCCGTGACCGGCTGACAGCACAAAGCGGTCGCGGTCGGGCCAGGCGGGACCCGCCGCGTCGAATTTGAGGAAGCGCGTGAACAGCACGGTCGCGACGTCGGCTGCGCCCATGGGCAGGCCGGGATGGCCGGACTTCGCCTGTTCGACCGCGTCCATGGCGAGCGCGCGGATGGCATTCGCCATACGGTCGTGCCGCGCGCGCGTCGCGGGAGCGCGCTCGTCACGGCGCACCGGCGTGGTTTGCGCGGCAGAGGCGCTGGCTGCGGCAAGGAGCGACTTGGGACTGGTCATCGCGGGGCCAAGCGGGTTGCTCGAGCGAGGCTCTAGCATGCGGGAGAGGGGAGTCAAAGAACGCCGGCGTGTGGGCGGGCTCGCCATTCACAGGGGCAGCGACGAGTTCGGGTCAAACGTTGACGACGAGCCCGCGCGCAACGTAAGATTCTTTTTGTAACTGCTTGCCGACGCAAAAGATTTTTACGCCACACGGCTGTCGAATCCGGCCTGTATCGGCCGCGTCCCGGGGGGTGCCGAGAATGACCGAGCCCAGCGCCATCGACGCGGCCAGCAAACGTCTTGCACTCGCACTCGATGCGCTTGCGGCCGCGGTCGAGCGGCGACACGAGGCCGACCGCGGCGAGCAGACGCTGGACGCCCAGCTGCACGCGCTCGGCGCCGACCGCTCGCGTCTCGCCTCGGAGCTCGATGCGGCGGTGGCCCGCTCCCGCACGCTGGAAATCACCAATCGCGAGGTCGCCCAGCGGCTCGATGCCGCCATCGACACCATCCGGTCCGTGCTCGCGACGAACGAGCGCTGAGGGCATGCCATGCCGCAGATCAGCGTCACCATCAACGGCCGCCAGTTCCGCATGGCCTGCGAGAACGGCGAAGAGGCGCGTCTCACGCGGCTGGCCCAGGATCTCGACGCGCGCATCGGCGCCTTGCGTTCTCGCTTCGGCGAGATCGGCGATACCCGCCTCACGGTCATGGCCGCACTGGCGCTCGCCGACGAACTCTCGGAGGTGAAGGAGAAGCTGCAGCGGCTCGAGCCCGAGCTTGCCACGCTGCAGGATGCCAGCGTCGTCTCGGCCGACCGCGCCCAGGCGACGCAGGCGGCAGTCATCGCCGCGCTCAACGCAGCCGCCGAGCGCATCGAGAGCATCACCCGGCGGCTCAATCAGACCGTCACCGACGGCGGCGTCCCCATGGGCTGATCGGCCCGTTTCGCCGGTAGCGTCGCACGCGCGCAGGCACTACATTGGTCGGGCGGGGCTGCGAGGCGCGTCAGGAGCCATATCCCCGGGGCCTTATCGATCCTGAAGGGAGCTGTCCCTGACCGGGCTCGTGGGCTCGGACATATGGCGCCCACCTACTTTCGTAGGGAACCCGGGATCGACGCTCCAACGGCCATTGCGGCCCCGCGCTCACGCCTCAGATCGATGGCTCAATCCACCTCGATTGAAGACGCCAAAGCCGCGCTTCGCCGCCAAGCCCGCGCGCGCCGCGATGCGCTGCCGGCCGGCGTGCGCGCCGCCGCGGCGCAAGCCATTGCGGCGCGACCGTTTCCGGTCGCGGTCGCGCCGGCGGCGATCGTCGCGGGCTTCATGCCCATGGGGAGCGAGATCAATCCCATCCCGTTGATGCGCAAGTTCGCGGATTTCGGCGCGCAGCTGGCGCTGCCGGCCGTCGCCGGGCGCGGCAAGCCGCTCACCATGCGCGCCTTCGCCTTTGGCGAAACGCTCGTGCCGGGCGTTTGGGGCATCCGCGAGCCTGCACCCGACGCGCCCGCAGTCGCCCCCGACATTCTCATCGTGCCGCTTTTGGCCTTCGATCGCAGCGGGCAGCGCATCGGCTACGGCGCCGGCTACTACGACATGACGATTGCGGCGTTGCGCGCGCGCAAGACCATCATCGCCTGCGGCGTAGCCTTCGCCGCGCAGGAAATTTCGGGCGTGCCGACGACTCCTCGCGATGTCCGTCTCGATCTCGTGCTAACCGAGCGCGAGGTCATCGACTGTCGGGCCGTGTGACGGATGCGCATCCTCTTCATCGGCGACATCGTGGGACGCAGCGGACGTGCCGTACTGCTGGAGCGCCTCGGCGCGCTCGTGCAGGACTGGAAGCTCGATTTCGTCGCGATCAACGGCGAGAACGCCGCCGGCGGCTTCGGCATCACGGAAGCGATCTACCAGGAATTCGTCGATGCCGGCGTCGACGTGATCACGGGCGGCAACCATTCCTGGGATCAGAAGGAGGCGCTGGTTTTCATCGAGCGCGCCCCGCAGCTGCTTCGCCCGATCAACTACCCCGCCGGCACGCCCGGCCGCGGTGCCGCGCTGATCGACGCCAAGAACGGTGCGCGCGTGCTCGTCGTCAACGCCATGGGCCGCATCTTCATGGACCCGCTGGATGATCCCTTCGCCGCGGTCGAACGCGAGCTTGCGGCCTGTCCGCTCAAGCAAACGGCCGACGCCATCATCATCGACATTCACGGCGAGGCCACGAGCGAGAAGCAGGCAATGGGCCATTTCTGCGACGGGCGCGCGAGCCTCGTGGTCGGCACCCATACCCATGTGCCGACCGCGGACCACCAGATTCTGCCGCGCGGCACCGCCTTCGTCTCCGACGTCGGCATGACCGGCGACTACGATTCCGTGATCGGGATGGACAAGGATGAGCCATTGATGCGATTCCTGCGCAAAATTCCCGGCGCGCGCTTCGAGCCGGCGACGGGCGAGGCGACGTTGTGCGCGCTCGCGGTGGAGACTGACGACGCCAGCGGGCTCGCGCGGCGCATCGCAGCCGTGCGCCTGGGAGGCCGGTTGCAAGAGGCGCGACCGCAATTTTGGGAAACATGAGCAAGCTGATCGCTTCTCGCTCGATCCGTGACGAGCGACACGAATTTGCCGCGTCGGCGTGCAGCTTTGGTGCCAGCGAATGAGATTGACTCGCGCGCTTGCTGCGGCAGAATCCCGGCGAAATTTCTCGGGAGGCGGTTTCTGGATTTCAGCCCAGGCGCGTCCTATATCGCACCCGACATCAATCCATTATTCATGACCTCGCCGTTTGCGCTTTTCATCATGCGTGACGCGGGCCGTCGAGGAGCAGGCCATGGCCGGCCATTCCCAGTTCAAGAACATCATGCACCGCAAGGGGCGGCAGGATGCGGCGAGATCCAAGCTGTTTGGAAAGCTCGCGCGGGAAATCACGGTCTCGGCCAAAATGGGACTGCCCGACCCCGCCATGAACCCGCGCCTGCGCGCGGCCGTCATCGCCGCCCGCGCGGAGAATATGCCCAAGGACAACATCGACCGCGCGATCAAGAAAGCGACCGGCGGCGAAGCGGAGAGCTATGACGAGATCCGCTACGAAGGTTACGGGCCGGGCGGCGTGGCCGTCATCGTCGAGGTCTTGACCGACAACCGCAACCGCACCGCGGGCGAAGTGCGGGCGACCTTCACCAAGTCCGGCGGCCACCTCGCCGAGACCGGCGCGGTCTCCTTCATGTTCGACCGTGTCGGCGTGGTCGAGTACGACGCCAAAGTCGCAAGCGCTGATGCCGTCCTGGAGGTCGCGATCGAGGCCGGCGCCGAGGACGTCGTGTCGAACGAGGGCGGGCACGAAATCTACACCACGCCGGATTCGCTGCGCGAGGTGGCCAAGGCGCTGGAGGCGAAATTCGGCGAGCCGCGCAAGGCGGCGTTGGTGTGGAAGCCGCAAAACACGGTCGCCGTCAACGACGAGCAGGGCGAGAAACTCTTCAAGCTGATCGAGACCCTCAACGAGCATGACGACGTGCAGAACGTCTACGCCAATTTCGAGGTCTCGGACGCACTGATGCAGAGGCTCAGCGCATAGGCTTAGCGCATAAGCTTGGGGTCATCGGACGAGCCGGTGGCGGCCAACGCTGCCGCGCCGCGAAACTCCGCTCATTCCCGCGCATAGCGCGTCCTTAAGGGCGTTCACGCTCGTCTTCGACGGGCTATGGACGCGCGTAAACGCGCTTATGGCGGGAATCCAGGGCCCCAAGCTGGGTCCCCGCAACGGGGTCCCCGCGACGCGAGCGTCGCGGGGTGCCCCTCGCGGGGACGAGCGGCAGGGGGCCTAAAGGCACCGTCGGGCGGCCTAGGCTGTTGCCGCCGGCGGCGCTATCAACGGACGATCATGCGCGACCTGATTCGGATCCTCGGCATCGATCCCGGGCTTCGTCGCACCGGTTGGGGCGTGGTGGCGCTCGACGGCAACCGGCTGAGCTTCCTCGCTTGCGGGTCGCTTGCGACCGACGAGAAGGCGGGGCTCGCCGCGCGCCTCCTCGCCATCCACGACGGCTTGCGGCGCGTGGTCGAACAGCATGCGCCGCACGAAGCCGCGGTGGAGGCGACCTTCGTGAACAAGGACGCCGCCGCAACGCTCAAGCTTGGCCAGGCGCGCGGCATCGCCATGCTGGTGCCTGCGATCGCTGGCCTGCCGGTCGCCGAATATGCCCCAAATCTGGTGAAGAAGACGATCGTCGGCGCCGGCCACAGCGAGAAGGCGCAGATCCGCATGATGATCGGCGTGCTGCTGCCGAAGGCCGATCCGCAGTCGGAAGATGCGGCCGACGCGCTCGCGATCGCGGTGTGCCATGCGCATCATCGCCGCAGCGTCGTACTCAAGGTAGCGGGCTGACTTGGCTGCCGACGGTCGTTGCCGTCGGCGCTGGTCAACTCGATTGCGGTCTTGTTTGCTCGGGGACGTTGCCCATGGACCTCGCTGCGCCTCTTTTCGCCGGCGCCTTGCCCGCAACCATTGCATGGGCCAAATAGGCGCGCGCATGATCGGCAAGCTCAAGGGCATCATCGACAGCTACGGCGAGGATTTCATCGTCCTCGACGTCAATGGCGTCGGCTACCTGGTGCAATGCTCCGCGCGCACGCTGCAGGAATTGCCGGGCGTCGGCCAGCCTATCACGCTCTCGATCGAAACCTATGTGCGCGAGGATCAGATCAGGTTGTTCGGGTTTCGCACCGACGTCGAGCGCGAATGGTTCCGTCTGCTGCAGACGGTGCAGGGTGTCGGTGCCAAGGTCGCGCTCTCCGTGCTCGGCACGCTCAAGCCCGCCGATCTCGCGTCCGCCATCGCCATGCGCGACAAGGCGATGGTCGCGCGCTCTCCTGGCGTCGGCCCCAAGGTCGCCGAGCGCATCGTGACGGAATTGAAGGACAAGGCGCCGGCGTTCGCCGATCTCGATCCAGCGGTGATCCGGCTCTCCGGCGCGATCGAGGACAGGCGCGCGCCGCAGCCGGTCGTGGACGCAGTCTCCGCGCTGGTCAATCTCGGCTACGGCCAGCCGCAGGCCGCGGCGGCCGTGGCCGCCGCGGCGCGCAGCGCGGGCGAGGGCGTGGATACCGCGCGGCTGATCCGGCTCGGGTTGAAGGAGCTTGCGAAATGATGGAAGCGGACCTGGTTTGATGCTGAACGATCGCGACCGGGAGCTGATCGCTATCGCAACGACTGGCAGGAGGTCGGCGCGGCGCTGCGCACGCGCGATGGACGCATCTATACCGGCGTCAATCTCGATGCCTATTTGGGCCGCATGGCGGTGTGCGCCGAGGCGGTGGCGCTCGGTCGCGCGGTCACCGACGTCGGCGAGACCGGGATCGAGACGATCGTGGCGGTGCGCCATCCGGAGCCGGCCGAAACGGATCAGGCCATCGTGGTGGTGTCGCCGTGCGGGAGCTGCCGCGAGCTGATTTGGGACTATGATCGCAATGCCCGCGTCATCGTACCCAGCGCAAACGGGCCCGTGGTCGCTGGGATCGGCGAGTTGCTGCCGAACAAGTACAGCCGGGAGCGCACGCTGTGAGGATGCTGCGTTGAGCTCGACCCCCCGCCGCCTGGTGACGGCCGAACGCCGCGACGACGACGCTGCCGACGGCTCGCTGCGCCCGCAGCGGCTCGGCGAGTTCATCGGTCAGCAGCAGGCGCGCTCGAACCTGTCGGTGTT
>VAZL01000191.1 GCA_005883445.1 Alphaproteobacteria bacterium
GTCCTCGTGCTTGTGGTGCTGTTACCCTATCTCTTGGTCCCGCTCTATCGCGTGCTCAATCCGATCTCGACCCTGATGCTGTGGCGTTGGGCGACGGGCGCGCGCGTCGAGCGAAGCTTCGTGCCGATCGAGCGCATGGCGCCGGCGCTGCCGGCGACCGTCATTGCCTCCGAGGACGGCCGCTTCTGCAGCCATCGCGGCGTCGATTGGCGGGAGATCCGCGAGCGGCTGGAGGATGTCGACGACATCGGCGCGGCGCGGGCCGTGTCCACTATTACCCAGCAGACCGCCAAAAATCTGTTCCTGTGGCCGGGGCGCAGTTTCCTGCGCAAGGCGTTGGAGCTTCCGCTCGCGCTGTGGATGGATCTCGTGCTGCCGAAACGGCGTGTGCTTGAAATCTATCTCAACATCGCGGAGTGGGGCCCCAACGGGCAATTCGGCGCGGAGGCCGGCAGCCGCTACGCCTTCAACAAGTCGGTGCGGTCGCTCACTCCGCACGAGGCGGCGTTGCTGGCCGCGGTGCTGCCGAACCCGCGGCGGCGCAGCGCCAAGCAGCCGGGACCGGCGGTGCGCCGGCTCGCCTTGATCTACGAGGCCCGCGGCGCGGCCCAGGCGGCGCTCGCCTTCTGCGCGAGCCCCAGATAGTAAAGGTGCCAGCGCAGGCCGCGCGAGCTCTCCGCGGCCCTGGCTTTGGGGCGCGCGATCCTCTATAAGCGCGGCTCCAAAACGCGCTAGATGCGCAACGATTTTGCGCCAATCGCACCCGAGCCACCAGGAGAGAACAGCATGGCCGTCCCGAAACGAAAAACATCGCCGTCGCGGCGCGGGATGCGCCGCTCCGCCGATGCGCTGTCGCGGCCGACCTATGTCGAGGACAAGGATTCGGGCGAGCTGCGCCGGCCCCATCACATCGATCTCAAGACCGGCATGTACCGCGGCCGGCAGGTCCTCAAATCGAAGAAAGAGGCCTGACGGCGGTCTTTAGCCCAATTCCAGTTTGGAGGAACGTGTTCTAAACTTCGCGCGTCGCGGCGCGCCCCGCGCTCGGCGTTTCGCTCGCAACGCCTGCGTGCAGAAAGCCAAGTGTCATGTACCTGATCGCTTTCCCCCTCCTGCTCATCCCATTTGCGTTCTTCAACATCGTCGTCTTTCTCCTCAACATGCCGCTCAGCGATGAGGAGAAAAGCGCGGTATTCGAGATTCCGCTCGCCTCCGAGCCGACCATGCCGCTCGTCTTCGACCACAGCCTGACGGTCACCATCGGCGATTTTATCGTCGCGGTCGGAATCCTCCTGCTCTATGTCGAGCTCCTCAAAGCGGTGCGGCCCGGCGGCAAGGGGGCCATCGACCATGTGCTCTCGTTCATCCTGTTCATCGCCATGGCGGGCGAGCTCGTGTTCGTGCCGCGGGCGGCGTCGCCGACCTTGTTTCTGCTCGTCGTCCTCGGCTTCGTCGATCTGATCGCCGGCCTCTCGATGCGCATGGTGCAGCCGAAGATCATGTACGAGCGCGCGGCTCCCCCGCCGCCATTGGGCCAGGCGAGCGGTCACTCGTAGCTGGCCGAGAGCGCGCGCCTGCTACCCGCCGGTCTCGGCGACGAAGCCCGCCGCCTCGATCCCGGCGATCGCCGCCGCCTCGTCGTTGTCGGAGGTGTCGCCGGATACGCCGACCGCGCCGACGAGCGCACCGGCCTTGTCGCGGATGAGCACGCCGCCCGGCACCGGCACCAGCGCGCCGCCGGTCATCTCAACCAGCGCGGCCGCCATGTGCGGGCGCTCCACGCCGATCTGATGCAGCCGCCGCGACCCCGTGCCGAAGGCAACCGACCCGAAGGCCTTGCCGCAGGCGATCTTGGACCGCAGGATCGGATTGCCGTCCTCCTCGGCATAGGCCCGCAACGCCCCGCGGCTGTCGACGACCGCCACACCGAGCGGCTTGAACTTCTTCTCGCGCGCGGCGGCGAGCGTCTTGTCGAGGATGGTGCGGGCTTGGGCAAGCGTGAGCGTCATCGCGTCTCTCCCTGATAACGACGGTACCGATCATCGAATAGCGGTGTCCGGCGCGCTGCTTCCCCCCGACAATGCCACCGGCAAAGCCTCGCTGCAGAACGCGCGCATCGCGGGCGCCGAGGCCAGCATCCGGGCGGCACGCGGCGGAGCGAGAGGGCGGTGGCGAGCCGATGCCTTGCGGGCATCGTGCCGCTGCACTGCGTTTGTAGCGCATCCGGGCATCATTTGGAGAACCCTGCTCTGGCTTTGCCCTACGAAAGCCACCGACGACAAGCATTCAGATGGGAAGGGTTCCACGTCGGGGGGCTAGCAATGATCCGCGCCACGGTGGTCCGTGCGCTTCTCCTGGCGACGGCTTTTGCCGCGGCATTGACGCCGGTCACGTGCCTTGGCGTAGACAGCAATCAGTTGCCGACCAGGGCGACAAAGGAGTTGCCGCCCGCGCTGCTCGCGCTGCTCCGACAAAAGAAGATGCCGAAACATTCGCCGATCCTTGTGCGCATTTTCAAGGAAGAGGCGGAACTCGAAGTCTGGAAGCAGGACACCAGCGGCCATTTCGAACTCCTCAAGATCTTTCCGATCTGTCGATGGTCGGGCGACCTTGGCCCGAAGTTGCATCAGGGCGACCGTCAGGCTCCCGAGGGGTTCTATACAGTTACGCCCGAGTTGATGAATCCCAATTCCAACTACTATCTTGCGATCAACACAGGCTTCCCCAACAGCTTCGACAAAGCGAACAACCGCAACGGCAGCTTGCTCATGATCCACGGCGACTGCTCGTCGATGGGTTGCTATGCCATGACCGACGAACAGATCAGCGAGATCTATTCGCTGGCGCGCGACTCGCTCCTCGGCCGGCCGTCATTCCAGGTCCAGGCTTACCCGTTCCGCTTGACGCCGGCGAATCTGGCGCGGCATCGAACTCATCCGCAATTGGCCTTCTGGAAGATGCTCAAGATCGGCAACGATCACTTCGAGACGACGCATCTCGAACCCAAGGTGGATGTGTGCGATCGCCGCTATGTATTCGATGCGCAAGCTGCCCCGAATTCGCCCAATCCTCTCGTGTTCAATCCCACCGGTAAATGCCCCGCCTTCGTCGTGAATCCGAAAATCGCGCGGCAGGCGCTGGAGAAACAACGCGCCGACGAGGCCGAATACGCGCAATTGCTTGAAGACGACGTGCCAGCCGCCCCAATCTACAGCGGGCTGGACGGCGGAATGAATGAGGTTTTCCTCGCACGGTTTCCGGTCAGGGTGCCGCTGGCGCAAGTGCTGCCGTATGCATCTTACCTGCCGCAACTGCCACCGATCCCCTGGATCAACGACGATGGTTCGTTGACGAGTAAATGGTTTGGCACTTGTTTTGAATACTGCGAGGTAACGATAGGCTGGTGAGTCCGAGCAGGGTCGCTGGAGAGCGGCCATTACCGGTATCTAGCAGTTGAAACCCAACCAATGATCGTTGATCACCTTTGGGTCAGCTAAACCGTCCCGTTCAAGGCGAAATCGAAGATGTCGAAATTGCGCAACCGGCGGTTTTTGCCAATCGCGCGATAGGTCGCATTCAGCGGACGCGACAGCATGAACGGAACAGGCTGCTCCGAGAGACCGCCGTGCGAGCGCAGTCTATGACCGGTGAGCCCGGTGAGGTCGTGCTCATCAGGCCGCGAGCCGATCACGGTGTATGTGTCGGCCACCGCGATGAAATCACCCTCCCTCTCAGGAGGCATTTCATAGCGCGCGGCCGCGCTTGCTCCGTCAAGAACCAGCGCTACGCCGGGAATGCGCGCGGCTGCGTCCATCAGGGTCTGCGGGGATCCGTGATCGGGCAGATCACGCGCACCGAGCCCGGACCGAACTGATCGTTTAGCGCCTTTTCCAGATAAACCACCTGCGGCTGGCCGTCGGGAGTGCATTTGTCGGTCATCCCGTGATCCGCCACGATGGCGACCAAGGCGCCGAGCTCAAGCATCCGCCCTACGCGCCTGTCGACTTCGCGATTGAATGAATCCGCCAGTTCCTCGCCGGGTCCGGCGCTGTGCTGGACCATGTCCGACAGCGACAGATACAGGACGTCGGCGCGGCGCGTTTCCAGCAGCCTGATTCCGGCATCCAGCACGAACAGCGAAAGATCAGGACTGTACATGTCCGGGGTCGGACGCCCTACCAGCCGCTCGACCTCGTCGATCCCGTTTTCCTTCAACGTCGCCTCGCGCGCGCGCTCGGAGGAAAAACAAATCCCCTTCAAGCCGCTGCCGAGCATTTTGCGGAGCTTGTCCTTGGCTGTGATCGCGGCTACCCGCATGCCCGCATCCGCAAGCGCGGCCAAAACCGTGCCCGAGGAGACGAGCGAGGCATCGGTGATCATCACCTCCCGGCCAGTGGCTTTGTCGAGATAGTAATTGCCAGAGATGCCATGCACCTTGGGGGGCGCCCCGGTGACAATCGACATATTGTTTGGATTCGTGAATGTCGGCATCGCGGCGTCGGCGATGGCAAAGAAGCCTTCCGACATGATCTTGGAAATATTGGGCAGCAATCCGGCCGAAAGACCATGCGAAATATAGCGAGGATCGCAGCCGTCAAAACAAATGACAACGGTGCGGGCCGTGGGTTTGCGGTAGCTGCGCCCATTGACTTTGATTCCGTCAATGCTTTCTTCGGTCATTGGGCTCAGCCAAAGGTCTCGTGAAGGGTACGACTAGGTGACAATTCTAGCTGCAGCCAACCAGTCTGGGGAAGCGCTATGAACTTTCCCCGCCGCCGAGTTCTGCACTTAGCGGCAAGTGCTGTAGCGGTCGCGACCGTGTCGCGGACCGCTCGAGGGCAAGCTTATCCGACGCGGCCAGTACGCATTATCGTGGGCTTTACTCCCGGCGGTACGACTGACATCGCCGCGCGCCTGATCGGGCAATGGCTGTCTGAGCGGTTGGGTCAGCAATTCGTAATCGAGAACCGGCCAGGCGCCGGGAGCAATATCGCCGCCGAGGCGGCCATAAATGCCTCGCCGGATGGCTATACGCTCCTCCTGGTTGGGGCGCCGAACGCAATAAATGCGACGCTCTATGAAAAGCTAAATTTTGATTTCATCCGCGACATCGCGCCCGTCGGGGGCATTATTCGCACGGCCCTCGTCATGCAGGTGAATCCTTCGGTCCCCGCCACGACGGTTCCGGAGTTCATCGCCTATGCCAACGCCAATCCGGGTAAAGTCAACATGTCATCGGCGGGCATTGGATCTGCACCCCATGTCGCCGGCGAGTTGTTCAAGATGATGACCGGCCTCAACATGGTGCACGTACCGTATCGAGGCGCTTCACCCTCGCTCAGCGATCTGATCGCAGGACAGGTGCAGGTGACATTCGAATCCATGCCATCGTCGATCGGGTATGTCAGGGCGGGCACGCTGCGCGCGCTGGCGGTCACCACCGCGGAGCGCTCCAAAGCACTACCGGCTATCCCGACCGTAGGCGAGTTCGTGCCAGGCTATGAGGCGAGCATTTGGTATGGCGTCGGCGCGCCGAAGAACACACCTGTCCCAATCATCGACAAGCTCAACAGGGAAATCAACGCCGGTCTCGCCGATCCAAAGCTGCACGCGCGAATTTCCGAACTCGGCGGCGTGCCGCTTGAGGGCTCGCCCGCCGAGTTCAGTACGCTCATCTCCAAAGAAACCGAGAAATGGGGCAAAGTCGTCAAGGCTTCCGGCGCCAAGCCTGAGTAAGTTCCCACGACAAGCGGGGTCAATCGCGCCCCATTGCGCGAACCCGCGCGGGCGCGGGCCCATGCCCGCGACCAGGTGAGCGAACCGCCCACGCGGCCGCACGCGGAAAGTGAACACGTCGCCGTCCCAAGGCGCGAGCGCAAGCGCGGCTGCGGTCTGCTCCAACGGCAGCAACGCCTTCGCGCGCTCAAAACCTGATCAGCCGCTAAGGCAAAGGCGATTGTCCAGCGGCAAAACCCACGTTTTGTCGCGGTCTGGATTTCATCCTGACGTAAGCGACGCCGAGCAGCCCGAACCATATTGGCGCGACATAAAGTGCCACGCGCGTTCCCGGATCGACGGAAAGCAGGGCCGCCACGACGATTAGGAAACCCACGACGAGCCGGTTCGCCAAGGGAGCGCCCGGCATCCTGAACGCAACGCCGTGCGCCTGGCCCTCATGTACAGCCTTCCTGTAACCCAAGTGGGCCAGCATGATGATTCCCCAGGTCCACAACGTCCCAATCAGTGCGACACTCGTCACCCATATAAATACTTGGTCTGGCACCAGGAAATTGAGAAAAACACCGACCAGCATGAGGGCTGCCGAGACGTTAATCGCCGCTGCCGGAAGGCTTCGCCGGTTGATCGCGCCAAGCGCGGATGGGGCTTGGCTTATCTGTGCAAGCGCATGAAGCATTCGCCCAGTGCTGTAGAGCCCACTATTGCAAGAAGACATCGCCGCCGTGATGACGACTAAGTTGACGATGTCAGCGGCGCCGGGGATGCCGATCCTAGTAAAGGCGACGACGAACGGGCTTATCCGTGGGTCGAGCTGATTCCAG
>VAZL01000192.1 GCA_005883445.1 Alphaproteobacteria bacterium
CGAGCGCTCAAGCGCGTTCGCGGTCTCGAAGCCCGGCGCCATCGACGCATCGGTGCCGGCAAGAATCTGGTGATGCTCGATGCCGAGGGTGCGCAGCCAGCGCTGCTGCCCCATGGTCAACGCGACGAAATAGCCGATCTCGACCAGTTCGGGCTCGCTGAAATGCTTGTGCAGCCGCGCCCAGAACTTGTCGTCGACCGGCAGATCCCAGGTGATCGCCTCGGCATAGGATAGCGCCGCCTTCTGCCGCTCGTCGTAGCGGCTCGAGCTCTCGAAGTTGATGAGATCGCGGTAGTCGTCCTCGACGATGCCTTGCTTCGCCGCCTTGATCGAGCGCTGGTTGCCGCAGAACTCGCACAACACCGAACGCGAGACGTAGATGCGGCAGAGTTCCTTGATGCCGTGGTCGGCGACGCCGTTCTTGAACACATCGCGCCACGAATTGGCGAACGACCAGAACACGGCCGGCACATGGGCGCGGATCGCCTGGCTTTCCGGACGCGGCGTGCCTTCGCGGGCGCAGCGGTCGAACTCCGCGCGCATGGCCGCGTCCCCGACCTTGGCGGGGTCGACGTAACTGATCCGTGGCTTCGACATCGATGCTTCTCCGTTTCCTCCTGCGCCTCGAAGTCCGAGGCGGATACGCTTTATTCACCATGCCTCGCAGGCTCGTTCGCATGTTGCCGCATGGCCACACTGCGATCAACCGCGCTCGCGCGTTGTTGACCGCGCATTTGGCCCGGAAACCGCTGCTTGCGGCCGCGCGCGCATCGTTGACGGAGCGGCTGCACGCGGCGCAGGCCCGCCGCGCCGCCGCGGAGTGGCGAGGGATTCTTAACCATCGTCACCTAGCTTGAAATCACCGGTTTGTTGTGACGGCCGCAGCGTTTGGGTGTTTTCGCCTGGGCGGGCGCAACCCGATGCTTGGCCGCCGGGGGAACACGCCATGGGAGCGAGAGCTACTCGGGTCCTGCTCGCGACGGCCGCGTGCCTTCTATGGCTCAACGGCTGCGAAAGCTCGACCCGGCTCGGCGACCTTTTCCAGTCGAAGGCCGACACGGGCGCCGCAGCCCAAGACGATCCGATCGCCACCGGCAGCGTACGGCCGACGCCACGCGACCCACCCGCTGCCGCGAAGGCGTCGCCCGATGACGAGCTCAGCCTCGGCAAGAAATACTTCCAGGCGGGCAATTTCGGCTTGGCGGAACGTCACTTCCGCCGCGCCGTCGAGCTGCATCCGCGCGACCTCGAATCCTGGATGGGCCTAGCCGCCGCGTACGACCGCCAGCGTCGCTTCGATCTCGCCGACCGCGCCTACGACCAAGCGACCAAGATCGCAGGCCCCACGGCGGAGATCCTCAATAACCGCGGCTACTCCTACATGTTGCGCGGCGACGCGCGCCGCGCCCGCGAGACGCTGCTGGAGGCGCAGGCCCGCGACCCCGGCAACACCTACATCAAGAACAATCTCGAAACGGTCGAGGCAAGCCTGCGCAAAAGCAAAGCCACGCAGTAGGCTCATGCGAAGTCATCGGCTCGTTGTCTGCGCGCACGGACGACAACACTCGACGCGCTCCTAACCATTCATCCCGAATAGGCGCGCCGCGTTGCCACCGAGGATCGCTATCTTCTCGTCATCGGTCAGAGTCGTCGTGGCGAAGACGTGGTCCACCGGATGCGGCTCCCAGGGGATCGGATGGTCGCTGCCAAGCATGACTTGGCTCGCGCCAACTTGCGCCACGAGGTGGCGGAGCGCCTCGGGGGTGAACACAAGGGCATCGAAATAGAGCTGGTTGAGGTATTCGGTCGGCTTCTTCTTCAGTTTGATCTCGGGATTGCAGTTTTGCGGCGAGACGAAACAGGCGTGGTCCGAGCGCGCAGCATAGGACGCGAGATAGCCGCCGCCATGCGCAGCAATGATCTTTAGGCCGGGAAAGCGGTCGAGCGTTCCCTCAAAGATCAAGTGCTGTAGGGCGATCGTTGTGTCGAGCGGGTTGCCGATCGTGTTCGCCAGCCAGCCGTTGCCCTTAAAGCGCCTTGCCAAATCCGGCGTGCTTTGGGGGTGAATGAAGAGCACTGCTCCGAGCTCTTCCGCCTTTGCCCATACCGGGTGGAACTTGGGTTCGGAGAAGTCCTCGCCCAACACGCTGCCGCCGATCGCCGCGCCGCGTAGACCCTGCTTTTTCATTGCAGTCTCGAGTTGCTGCACCGCCAGGTCCGGATATTGCAGGGCGAGCGAGGCGAAGGCGGCGAAGCGGTCCGGACGCGAAGCGCACAATTCGGCCAGTTTTTCGTTTTGGACCTTGACGATTTGGGCGGCGGTGTCGCGGTCCTTGCGATACCAGAATGGATTGATGGAGAGGACCTCCATGTCGATCGCCTGAGCATCCATGCCCTTGAGGCGCTCCTCGATGACAATGAAGTTCTCCTGCGCGCCTCTGGTCTGCGATAGCACCCGGCTGGCCTCGTCGCCCATCAGGGCAACGGCTTCGCGGAAGTGGCAATGTGCGTGCACGTCAATGGTCTTGACTCGCTTGCCGTTGACCATCACTGGCAGGCGTTGTCCGCCGCCCTGCTGAGCCCACGCCGCATCCCGCAGCCCACAACTGCAGAAAACGATACCGGTCGCTGCGCCGGCACCCTTGAGAAAATCCCTGCGCGTGTTCATGTCCGGCTCCCGGTTGAGCATTTCGACCGAACGCCCCGAACAGCGGGACGTCATCGGTAGTCTCGCAATTTCATTCGTCTGCCCCAACAAATTCAAGGCAGCCGAAGGATCCAATCATGCGCGATTTTGGTTGGCGCAAGTGCGGTTTTAGGACGTTGGTCGAAGTCGGATACATTCGACTTCGGCTGGGAGAGGGTAATCGAGCGCGCGGTTCAAGGGAGATCCGCAGCACCGATGATAGCGCGCCCCCTAGACTTTGCGGAGGCGGCGTGCAACGTGGCGCCGCACAACGGCTCACGGCGCATGTTCGATAGCTTTCGCAAGTTTCTGTCCGAGGTATCGGAAGGCGGCGAGCATCCGATCCACTTCGATCATGACGACTACCGCCTCGCGGCGGCCGCGCTGCTCGTTCATGCCGCCGCCATCGACGGCGACGTCTCCGATGTCGAGCGCCACAAGCTGCACACCATCATCAAGCGGCAATTCGGCCTCGACGAGGCGACGACCGACGAGTTGGTCACCGAGGCGACCGAGGCGGAGAACGAGGCGATCGATCTCTATCATTTCACCAGGGCGATCAATCGCGCGCTCGACGAGGATGGCCGCCGACGCGTGGTCGAAATGATGTGGGAGATCGCCTATGCCGACGGGCGCGTCGACGACTTCGAGAGCAACCTGATCTGGCGGGTCGCCGACCTGCTCGGCATCTCGTCGCGCGAGCGCATTGAATTGGGCCAGCGCGTGGCCAGCCGCCTCGGGATCGCCCCATGACGGGGGAGAAACGCCCCGTCACCTTGATCACCGGCGCGTCGTCCGGGATCGGCGCCGCGCTCGCCCACGAGTTCGCCGCCAACGGCCACGACGTCGTTCTGGTCGCGCGGCGCGAACAGGCGCTCGCCGCGCTGGCGGACGCCATTGCGGCCAAGGGCACAACGCGGCCGACCGTTCTACCGGCCGACCTCGCGCGCGCCGATGCCACGCAAGCCATCGCCGAGGCGCTCGACCGGCGCGGCCTCGAGCCTGACGTGGTCGTCAACAACGCGGGCTTCGGCCTGCTCGGAGCCGCCGACACGCTCGACCGCGCCGAACAGCTCGCGATGATCGACCTCGACGTGCGCGCGCTCACCGACCTTTCGCTTGTCTTCGTTGACAGCCTCAAACGCCGCAAGGGAGGCATTCTCAATGTGGCGTCGATCGCGGCCTTCATGCCCGGCCCCGGCATGGC
>VAZL01000193.1 GCA_005883445.1 Alphaproteobacteria bacterium
GATTATAGCTCGGGCTAGAGCGCGTCCGTGTGAAAGTGGAATCAGCACGAGCGGCGAACTCGGTCTGCTCCCTCCCCCCTTGTGGGGGAGGGAGGGGAGGGGGGTGATGCGGCGAGATATGGTGGCGCCACCTGCGCAGGAATCGCGCTACCCCCACCCCCAACCCCTCCCCACAAGGGGGAGGGGAGCGCACCGAGTGTTCGAAGTCATTGAGCCCTAGTTCAGCTTGATGTTGGCCTTCTCAACAATAGGGGCGAGCGTCTCGCGCTCCTCGCGGGCGAAGTCTGCAAAGGCTTGGCCGGAAAGGCCGGAGAACTCGACTGTAAAGGTATCGAGGCGTTTGCGTACATCCGGCTCCTGGCCGACGGCGTTCAGCTCCGCGGTCAACTTGTCGATAATGATCTTCGGCACGCCGATCGGAGCGACCCATCCGAACCAGGCCTGTACCTGGAAGCCCTTAAACGTCTCGGCGATGGTCGGAATATCCGGCGCGAAGGAGTAGCGCTTGGCCGACGTGATGGCGAGTACACGGATTTTCCGAGCCTGGACCTGTTCCCAGGCGGACGAGAAGTTATCGCAAGCGATCCTGATCTGGCCGCCGACGAGATCCTGCATCTGCTGGTTCGACGCGCGGTAAGCCACGCTAGTCATCCTAATACCGGCGGCCTGCATCAGCATCTCGCCGCAAAGGTGCTGGCTCGAACCGTTGCCGGATGTGGCGTACGCCTGATCTGGATTGGCCTTAACCCAGGCGATGAACTCCGCGAGGGTTCTTGCCGGGACGGAGGGATGCACGACAAGCAAGTTCGGCTGAATAGCCATCAGATGGAGATAGGCGAAGTCCTTGTCGGCGTTGTAGCCGAGGTTTTCCTTCATGATCGCCGGATTGATGGCAAGGCCAGCGGAGGTGCCAATGCCGATGGTGTAACCGTCCGGTGCGGCCTTGGCCAAGCTCGTGATGCCGATGATGCTTCCGGCGCCTATCCTATTTTCGATCACGAATTGCTGGCCGAGACGTGCGGATAGCCGCGCTGAATAAATTCGAGCGAGGCTATCGGTATTGCCGCCGGCGCCGAAGGGAACGATCACGGTTATCGGCTTGGACGGCCAGCTGTCCTGTGCCGCGGCCGAGGAGCCACTTGAGGTGACGACGACAAGTGCCAGGACGGCGAAGGGGCGCAGCACGTGATCCTCCCTCTTTGGCAAGCTCTTCATGCAATGATCGCCAAGGGCTGCGCGCTGCGCAAGGCGGGGCGACATTGCCTGCACCGGTCGCAATCGCCGTCTTGAAGGGCAGGACAATCAGTCCCGTGATAGAATTTTCCGCTTCTTTGTTGCTCCAACGGGAGAAACCCATGTCTGCAACGGATGCTGCTGCCGCCTTCCCTTATGCCGTGCATCTCGACATCAAATTCGGCGCGCTCGACCTTATCGACGTCCCATCACTTGTGGAGGCGTGCACCGACCAATGGTACAATCAGACGCTTTGCAAGGTAAACGATTCAGTCGTGCGTCTCGGCGTCATGCAGGGCGAGTACCATTGGCACAAGCACGATGACGATGACGAGTTCTTTTTCGTGCTCAGCGGCACGTTCATCATCGATCTGGAGGGCCGCTCCGTCGCGCTCTCACCACGGCAAGGCTTCGTAGTCCCAAAAGGCGTAATCCATCGAACGCGCGCCCAAGAGAAGGCTGTCATCCTAATGGTCGAGACGGCCAAGCCCGTGGGTGACGGGAATATTGCGTGACGCGCTTATGACGGGGCAAGGATCGCGCCCACCGGATATTTTCAGTCAAAGTCCTTTGATCAAGCCGGCGTCGATCAGCAGCCGGTTGAAGCGCCGCGCCTCCGCGCCGCCGGCGCAGGCGTAAAAAAGGCCCTTGCAGCGCTCGAGAATTCGCTTCTGCTCGGCGAACGAGGGATCGAGCGGCAGGCCGGCCGCCTCCTGCACGACGAGCGGCAGATACGGTCCCTCGATCGTGTCGAGCGCGGAGGACAAATTGACCGGTTTGAAATTGACCGCGTCGAGCGCGTAGTAGGTGGTGAAATAGCGCGGATCATAGGTCATCAGCCGCCGGTTGATCGCGGGCTCGTCGAGCGAGGGCTCGAGCATGAAAGAGGCGAAATCCGGCTGGTGATCGCCGTAGCGGACCAGGAGGAAGCGCTCGCCGGGAAAGTCGCGGGCGAGGCGATCGAGCAGCCCGGCATAGTCGCGGAAACTCATGCTCTGGCGCCGCAAATATTCGTCGACATCAGGCGCGTTGCCCAGATTCGTCCATTCCGGCGCCAGGTCGGGCCGCCAGCGATAGTTCCAGGGGTAATGGTTCTGAGCCAGATAGACGAAGAGGAACATCGGCCCCTTGTCGCGCTCGCGTGCGATCATCCGCAGCGCAGCATCGTAGTAGAACTGGTCGGGCTCGATGCGATTGGTGCCGAGCGCGCCCTGATCGAGAAATTGCTGCACGCCGGTCGTGGTCTGGAAATTTTTGGCGCTCATGAAGGCGCCGAGCGCCGGATAGATCGAGAACGTCCGATAGCCGCATCGCCGCAGCGCCGTCGGCAGCCCGCGCTCCACCCGGCCGGCGGCGATCTGCGTCACGTAATAGGCGAAGCGTCCAAACGAGCGCGCCGAGAGGCCCGCCAGCACGTTGTACTCGCTGTACCAGCTCGGGCCGCCCGCGCCCTCGACAATGAAGTGCCGGCGCTTGCCGTCGAACGACCGGAAGTAGCCGCCGTAATCGGCCGGCACCTTGACGCCGGGCACGGCTCGAATGTCGAAGCTCGATTCGTCGTGCACCAGGATGATGTGCGGCGGCTTTGCCTGCGGCGCGCAGATCTCAATCGGCAGCGTCTTCAAGCGATCGGTGATGGCGGCATCGGACTCCATATATCCGTGGGTCGCCAGCTCGGACACCGCGGCGACGCCCGAGCGCGAGAATTTGGACACGTAGCCGTCGCCGGCGAACGCGTCCCATTCCTCCTGCGGGAACGCGAGCGCCATGCCGAGGAGCGCGGCGGCGCAGGCGGCGAATCCGGTCGCGGCAGTGCGCAGCCGCACGCGGAACGGGTCGACCCACCAGAGCAGCGCCAGCGCCGGAAGCACCAGCGCGAGCGCGAGCAGAACCTTCCCCTCGAGCTCGGGCTTGATCGCCAGCAGGAAGCCGACCGTGTCGCTATTGATGATCACCACGTCGAGGAAATTGGCGGTCATCCGGATGATCTCGTATTTGAGCCACGACAGCAGGATCAGCACGACGATCATCACGAGCGACAGCGCCGCCGCCACGGCGGGACGACGCAGCACCGCAAGCCAAAAGAAGTTGAGCAAGCCCCAGGTGAAGCAAAACACGACTTTCGGTAGGAGAGCAACTTCGCTCCAGAGCATGAGGCCGAAAGCCGCGCCGTGCAGCCCCACGATGAGCGCAGTCCGGAGGATGCCGCCCGGAGTGGCCGCATCCAATGCGGCCCAACGGCTGGTCAGACTTGCAATGGAGGGGGGCATGGCGAGCGGCCCGTGCCCGGCAATGACCCACCGTTAACGCCCGGCACACGGACCGCAGTCATAAAACTGCATTAAATCCGTCATTTCAAGGTCAAACAGCGCGAACGGACTGCCGTGTGTCGATAGAGGCGCAATGCTTCTTCTACGCTGAGCC
>VAZL01000194.1 GCA_005883445.1 Alphaproteobacteria bacterium
CCATCTTGTGGCTCTTGCCGGTGTAATAGAGGATGCGCTCGGTGGTCGTCGTCTTTCCGGCATCGATGTGGGCCATGATGCCGAAATTGCGGTAGTCCTCGATGGGGTGGCTGCGGGGCATGAGCGGCTAAGTCCTTGGTCTCTGTGCGGCCATCACCAGCGATAATGCGAAAACGCCCGGTTGGCCTCGGCCATGCGGTGCGTGTCCTCGCGCTTCTTGACGGCATTTCCCCGGCTGTTGGATGCATCGAGCAGCTCGGCCGAGAGCCGCTCCGTCATCGTCTTTTCATTGCGCTCGCGCGCGGCTGCGATGATCCAGCGGATCCCGAGCGCCTGCCGGCGGGTGGTGCGGACCTCGACCGGCACCTGATAGGTCGCCCCGCCGACCCGCCGCGAGCGCACTTCGATCGACGGCATCACGTTGTCGAGCGCCTGCTCGAAAATCGCGACCGGATTCTGCTTGGTCTTGGTCTCGATGATTTCGAGCGCGCCATAGACGATGCCTTCCGCCACCGACTTCTTGCCGGCGCGCATGATCACGTTCATTAATTTCGACACCACCAGATTCCCGTATTTCGGGTCCGGGTTGATTTCGCGCTTCTCGGCGCTGTGACGGCGGGACATCGGATCGTCCTTGGTCTCTTCTCTTTATCTCTTGCTGGCCGCGGTCTGCCTCTCAAGTTCCCCGGGTCTCGCTTCGCTCGCCCGGGGATCTGTGCAAAGAGGCCGAATTACTTCGGCCTCTTTGCACCGTATTTGGAGCGCCTCTGCTTACGGTTCTTGACGCCCTGGGTATCGAGCACACCGCGCAGGATGTGGTAGCGAACGCCGGGCAGATCCTTGACGCGGCCGCCGCGGATCATCACCACCGAGTGCTCCTGCAGATTGTGCCCCTCGCCCGGGATGTAGCCGATCACCTCGAAGCCGTTGGTCAGCCGCACCTTGGCGACCTTGCGCAACGCCGAGTTCGGCTTTTTCGGTGTCACCGTATAGACGCGGGTGCACACCCCGCGCTTCTGCGGGCTCTGCTGCAGCGCCGGCACCTTCTTCTTCGCATGCTGCGTCACGCGCGGCTTGCGGATCAGCTGATTGATCGTCGGCATCGTCTCGCTTGCAATCCTTCGTCTCTCCGTCCCCTCGAAGGGAGCGGATGATGGGTTTATTCCAACGCGCAAAACGGAAGAGCGCCTGGCGCTCCCGGCGCGTTCGGCGCTCACCCGTTTCACAGAGGACCGCACCGCGCGCGCGAAGCGGTCGTGCACTTCTCATCTGACAGTCGTCAGAGGCAGCGTCTGAGCTTCATTCCTCGAGGCTGGTGACGCCCCCATCCGCAGCCGAAAGAGACCTCAAAGATCTCAAGGGTTTAGCGGGTCTCGGGGCACGCCGTTCCGAGCAAGCGAAGCTCACCGCCTGCCGAAAAGTGGGCGGTATGTATCGACGGGCTGGGGCGAAGTCAAGGCGCAAAAGCCCGAAACATCGAGGCTTTCAGCGTTCCGGCGTGCGCGCGTTGGGCTCACCCTCATGCGTGTGCGCCGCACCGCGCGAATTCGTGAGCCGCGTGCGACGCGCTGATCTCGAGGCCGATCCAAGCTCGGTATCCGCGGAGCCGCAAGCGCGCTAGGCGGCCTGTTTTTCCAGCCGCGCCACCTCCCGCCGCACCAAGTTGCCATAGACGCCTTTGCTTTGCACCAGCACCCGCGGCGGGCCGTCTTCGCAGACCTTGCCCGCTTGCAGCACGACGATCCGATCGAAGTTGCGCAGGCTCGAGAGTCGGTGCGCGATGGCGATGACGGTGCGGCCGCCCATCAAGCGGTCCAAGGCCTCGCGCACGGCCTCCTCCGACTCGCTGTCAAGCGCCGAGGTCGCCTCATCGAGCAGAAGAATTGGCGCATCCTTGAGGAACGCGCGGGCAATCCCGATGCGCTGGCGCTGCCCGGGCGACAGCTTCACGCCGCGGTCGCCGACGATCGTTGCAACGCCCTCCGGCAGATTTTTGATGAAGGCGTCGCAATTGGCCGCGACGATCGCCGCGTGTACGTCGGCGTCGGAGGCGTCCGGCCGACCATAGCGGATGTTCTCCATGATCGAGCGGTGAAACAAGGATATGTCCTGCGGAACCACGGCGATGGCGGCGCGCAGGCTCTCCTGGGTGACCCGCGCAATGTCTTGGCCGCCGAGCAGAATGCGCCCGCCCTGCACGTCGTAGAAACGCTGCAGCAGGACGAATAAGGTCGATTTGCCGCAGCCCGATTGGCCGACGAGACCGACACGCTGGCCGGGCTCGATCCGCAGGTTGAAATTGGTGAACACCCTGCGCCGGTCGGGATAACAAAAGTCGACGTTCTCGAATACGACGGTCGTGCCCGAGCGCACCAGCGAGGTCGCCTGCGGGTGATCGCGCAGGCGGTGCGGCACGAGAAGCGTGGCGAGCGCCTCCGAGAGGCGCGCCAGATGCTGGGTGACGTCCACCAGCGCCACGGCCAAATCCCGCGTCGCGTGCAGGATGGAAAGGCCCAGCGTGCAAACCAGGACCACATCCCCCGCGGTCGCCGCGCCCTTCTGCCAAAGCACGATAGCCCAGGCCAACAGCGCGATGATCAGGAAGACGGTTACTGCGGCGTGGAACAGGCGCAGTTTTTCAAGATAGAGAAGGCTGCGCCGGCGCGCCGCCATTTCCCGGTCGATGGTGGCGTCGAGCCGGCGATGCTCGCGGCCGATCCCGCAAAACGACCAAACCAGGGGCATGTTGCCGACGACGTCCACCATTTCCCCATCCACCGCCGCCGCTCGGTTGGCGAATTCGTGATGCAGCGGCCGCCCGGCGGCGGCCAGGTGGAACATGGCTACTACCAAAATACCGGCCAACGCCATCAAGGCCGCGGCCATGGGTGCGCTCACCGTCACCACAAGCGCAATGGCGATGAGCGTCGCCATGCACGGCGGAAAAACGTTCCAAACGGACATGTTCTGTAAGGTGAAGACGGCGTTGGAGGTGGCCGTGATCCGGCTCGTCAATGTCCCCGGCATCCGATCGGCGAAATAGCTGGGCGCATGCCCGGTCAGGTGGCGGAACAAGTCGCGGCGCAGGTCGCCGGTGACCGCAACAAAAGTGTAGCTGGCGATCCAGCTCGCCACGCGCCACAGCAAGTTGTCCGCCGCAATCAGCGTCGCGAGTAGCAGGAATCCCAGCCACGCATCCCTGGCATGGGTGCCGACGTAAAGTCCCCCCGCCAAGGTGTCGACGAGAACCTTCACGCCGTACTGCGCGCCTACCGAGCAGGCGACGGCCGCGACCACGGCAATCAAGATCGCGGCATGGGCGAGCGGCCGCCGCCTCACGTAGCGAGCGAGAAACGCAAGCGGGCGATCACTGTAGCGACAAGCTTCTTCCATGTCGGCCGGAACTCTCCAGTCGGATGCGCACGCGCTACAAGATTCATGCAACGCGAGAACCGCCTCTGGAGTTCCGCAGGAACTCACTCAACAGACGTGATTGCCGAGAATTAACGGCACGGCCGCTGAAATTGACGGGATTACGATTGGTCAGCCGGAACTGCGCATAGCAGCGTTCCGCTCGGTGCAAGCCTCCGCGTCGTTTGCGACAAAATTCAAGCCGCGGGCCGCCGATCGCTCCGCATCGGGACGCGTTTCGGGCAGCAGCAGCCAAACGAGAGCTAGGCCGCAGGCCGCGATGAATGCAAGGCCGAAAAATGCGACACTGCTGCCGAAATGATCAATTGCGTAACCGGCGAGCGTGGTGCTCAGCGCGGCGCCGATACCGACCCGAGAACTGCGGCGCAGACGCCATCGAGCGCTTGCACCGCAACGATCAGATAAGGATCGCTCACGAACGCAAACAGCACCCCGCGCAGGGCCAAGGCCACAAAGCAGAAGAACAGCGGCGGCCGCCGTCCCCATGAATCGGCCACCCGGCCGACCCATGGCGCAAACCCTGCAACAACGAGTTGCGGCAGGACGATGCAGGCCGCAATCAAGGTCGATGCCCATTCGCTCGCGCGCAGGGTCACAATACCGGCCATCAGCGGCAGCATGGCCGCGTTCGCAAGCTGGAACAGCAAGATGCAGCCGGCAAATATCAACAACCGGCGATCGCTCAACACGCTGCGGATGGTCGCGGTTGGAGCGGCGACACCGGTGTTCCGCGGATGTTCGGCGTCGCCCATGCGGATGCGGGTCAGCGCCAAGATGGCCGGCGCCGCCAGCGCCGCAGTGAGGAAGAACACCGCCTGATTCGAGACAAGGTACCCGCATACGCCCATCGCCGCGGCGGCAAAGCCGTTGCCGATGGAAGCGAAACGGGCATTGCGACCGAGGCGCGCCCCCAGGGCGGCGTGCCCGACGAGACCGAGGCTGATCGCGGCGATGACGGGCCCGAGCACGCAGCTCGCGCCTGCGTGCAGGACACGCGCCGCCATGACGACCAAGAACGAGGGCCAGATCGCAAGCGCAAGCGCGCTCAGGCAAATCGCCGCCACCGCGAGCATCGCGACCAGCCGCGCCGAGCGCATGGCATCGACCAGCGCGCCGCCGGGCACTTGGCACGCGAGCGCCACGAGGCCGCCCGTGGTCAAGACCAGCCCGATGTCGAGCTGCGTCCAAGCGTGTGCGGTCAGATAGACCGCGACGAAAGGACCGAAGCCGGTTTGGATGTCGGCGAGAAAAAAGGTGAACCAGTCGAGGCCGCGCGCGCTTGCTCGCGCCGCCGCATCGCGTGTTGCGGGCGCCGTTTGCTTCGATGTCGCCGACGACGCAAAACCACCGCCGACGCGACGGTCGAGCCGACCGCCGTCAAATTCAAGTGCTAACGCTGACAGCTCAATGTCTCCGGCGCCGTCGGGGATTACGGCGTCGGTTTTGGCCGAATGCCCCGTGCAATCGGCCACCCCTCTCTTTATTTATCTCCGCCACGCCGCGTCGGGTCATGCCCGACAAAGCTTAGCGGCCGTGTTCGCGCGCGAGTCAGAATGCGCAAAGGCGGCAATTTTGAGAAGCCCCCGTAAGTTCCATGGAAGTCGGTACCATGCGGCGGCGCACTTTGTCACTGAGAAGTCAGGAGTTTCCCGCAAGTTCCGACCGATGGAACTTCTGCCGGTCCACGCGATTCATCCCCGATTCACCTCGTCATCTATTATTCCCGATATCCCGGACGAGCCGATTCGCTCGCTCGAGGCGACCGAAAGTCGTTCGCCGCCACGCCGGCAATCGTCCTGACCGCAAGACCGAGGAGCTGCTGCGTCACATCAAGGGCGCTATGACGCTGAAAGAGACCGGCACCGCCGGCAAGGCCTTTCACTTGCGCTCGAGGATCGCGGCGATCGCCTTGACCTGATTGCGGGCATAAACCGGCAGCCCGGCGCTGATCGAGCTGCCGCTGTTGAACGAGCTCTTGCCGCCGAGCACCTGCGCCGGCACCAGATTTCGCAGCACCGGCACTTTCACGAATTCTTTTTTCTTCGCCAAAACATTGCTCTCGACCGCGAGCGCCACGAACACGGTGACGATGGTCTGTTTGGCGTCGCTCGGATGGCCCTGAAAGACGGCAAGGAGCTTGCCGAACTGCATCACCTGGTTGACGTAGAAGATGTTCTGTTCGAGCGCCCCGGCGAGCGGCGTGTCGAGCCCGGTCAGGGCCGCAAGACCCATCTCGGCGACCTCCGCGGGCGGGCGCAGCGTGAGCTCGCTCTCGAA
>VAZL01000195.1 GCA_005883445.1 Alphaproteobacteria bacterium
AGACCCGGATGTGCAGATTTCCCGCGTCCGGTTCCTCATGGGAGAGCCTCGCTCAAGGTAGTGTATCGATGGACGATCCGGGCGGCCGGCAGAGGGTAGCGCGTCAGGAGGGCGGCGAACCGGCGCCAATGGAGCCGGTTGCCGTGACCCCGCCGCGACAACCATTTCTGCCATATCCGCGCGACTTGACGGGCGTACCAGCTCAGGCGTCGAGCGTTACCCGTTATGCCGTAGTAGGCATAGTGGCCCCGCATCATCGCGGTCAGGTGGGCGTGCTGGTCAGGAATCGGCTGATGTCGGTTGGACCGACACCAAGCCGTCACCGTCGCCAGCGCGCGAGCGTAACGGTTCTTGGCCGTTACTTGTCGCACCACAGTCTTGCCTGCCCGCGACTTGCCCCAGATGTGGGTGAAGCCGAGGAAGGTGAACGTGGTCCCATTCGTCTCCGGATGGGTCGTCCCATTTGATACGGTGTTGCGGAAATCGACGAAGCGCGTCTTGTCCGGATGAAGCATCAGCCCATACCGTGCAAGCCGCCTGCCCAACACGCCAAGGACCCGCTTTGCGTCGAGCACATCCTCGAACGCCATCACGGCATCGTCGGCGAAGCGGACAAGGGTACATCTGCCCTTGAGACGTGGTCGCACCTCGAACTCGAACCATTCATCCAGCACGTGATGCAGGAAAATGTTCGAGAGGCAAGGTGAGATTACCCCGCCCTGCGGGGAGCCTTCAGTCGCGTGGCGCAGGAGACCATCTTCCAGGACGCCTGCCTTCAGCCACTTATCAATCATCCGTCTGATGACACCATCCGTGACTCGCCGGTCAAGAAAGTCTCGAAGGTGAGAGTGCGGTATCGAATCAAAATATCTTTCGATGTCGATATCGATCACCCACCGCAGTCCTTGGCTCATGAAGCCCGCACGGAGATACTGCAACGCCTGATGAGCCGAGCGACCGCGCCGGAATCCGAATGAGCAGTTTAGGAAGTCCTGCTCATACACCGCTTCCAGCACCATGACGATCGCTCGCTGCGCCACCTTATCCTCGAAGGTCGGGACGCCGAGCGGCCGACGCGAGCCATCCGTCTTCGGAATATAGGCCCTACGCACCGGCGGCGCTTGGTAGCGACCCGACTTGATGCGATCCAAGAGGCCCAAGAGATTGTCCTCCAGGTTTGTCGCATAGTCGTCCGCCGTCACACCGTCGATGCCAGGTGCACCATCCTTGCGGGTGAGCCGGTAGGCCTCTTTCATCCATTCCAAGTCGATGACGTGGTGCAGCGTCGACAGCGCCACACTTCGTTTCGTTCTTGCCAGTTCAGCTATCCGTTGTCGTTGCGTGGACAGGTTTGTGAGGCTCAAGGTCCTCTCCCATGTTTCCCGTCAACGGTTCTCTCCGCATGGCACCCCTCTTTCCTCGGTCGGGTCCCGGTGAGTCCGGTTCCCCGACGTCACAGGTCCTATTGAGGTGCTACGACTTCCCGTCACGTATAGCCGGTCACTTATTTGCTTCGCTTCCGGGGTCCGCGCGATCCTCTTCGCTTCGTGTCTCGCAACTTGCGCTCCCGGTAGGTCGGAGGGGCCTTCCGGGCCGGGGTCATTGTTCAACCGGCGACCCGATCTGCCGGTTTGCTCGCACGCGGACGTGAGCGGGATCTCCCAGGTTTCCAGGCAATCCATCCCGTGCCTTTGCCCCGCTCTTGCGACCCCGGCCGAACCGACGATCCCTCGCCTCCTTGACGGTTTCGTCGATGCTGTCCCCGCGCTTCCCACGGCGAAGACTTCAGCGCTTAATGAATTTCGGGGCTCTGTCACGCGGCTTTGGCACCCGCTGCCTACGCTTCAAGAATCGTGTTGCCACCATCCCTGCAAGGCTCGCTTCCGGCTGGCTGGCTTAGCCTTTACCGGGAGGGCGTCGAACCCTCTGGATCGCTGCAAAAGGTTTCAGATCATCCATCCTCCTTTTCTGGACTTAGCCTGGCGCAAGGGAAGTTTCATTTGAACCTCCCTGAGATAGCCCCCGAACTGACCGGACACGGTCTCCCACTTAGCAAGTGTGAGGCATACAACCGTGTCTATGACCAATTCTACCAATCGCGTTGAGATTATCACGTCGGTTCAGCGTCGTCGGCGCTGGACGGCCCCTGAGAAGGTTCGCATGGTCGAAGAGACCTTCGAGCCGGGTATGACGGTAAGCCTGGTGGCTCGTCGGCATGGCGTCGCCCCAAACCAGTTGTTCACCTGGCGTCGGCTGGTGGCGCAAGGCAGCCTGACCGCGGCCGGCAGCGGGGAAGAGGTCGTGCCTGCTTCTGATTATCGGGCTTTGCAGAACCAAGTTCGCGAACTTCATCGGCTCCTGGGCAAGAAGACGCTGGAAGCGGAGATTCTCAAAGAGG
The DNA here is from genome assembly GCA_005883445.1 of Alphaproteobacteria bacterium. Taxonomy (GTDB): domain Bacteria; phylum Pseudomonadota; class Alphaproteobacteria; order Rhizobiales; family Xanthobacteraceae; genus VAZQ01. The sequence continues at coordinate 2,399 of VAZL01000195.1, forward strand.
CCCTCGAACATGCCACAGGGTCAAAAAAACAACTGCGGCTGCCGCCGTCGCCGCCGAAGGACGGTTCCCGATGAAGACCGTGGCAGAGGTAATCGGCGTCTCCCGCTCCAATCTTGCGGACTGTCTACAGGAACGGTGCAAGAAACGGATCGGTCGGCCCCCGCTACCGGACGACGAACTGGTGTCCAAGATCAAGGCGGTCGTCGCCGAGCTGCCGACCTACGGCTATCGGCGGGTCCACGCCGTTCTCAAGCGGCAGGCGCTGGCTGCAGGTCTAAAACCGCCCAATCACAAGCGAGTCTACCGGGTCATGAAGGTTCACGGCCTGCTGCTCGATCGCCACGTTGGCGGGGACGAGCGGCGCCATGACGGCCGCATTGCTGTGGATGAACGCAATCGGCGTTGGTGCTCCGACGGCTTTGAGATCGGCTGCGACAACGGCGAGCGGGTGCGGGTTGCGTTTGCGCTCGACTGCTGTGATCGGGAAGCCATGAGCTTCCTGGCCACTACCGGCGGCATCACCGGCGAGGACGTGCGCGACCTGATGGTGGCTGCCGTCGAGTACCGGTTTGGCCAGGTCAATCGCTTGCCAGTGACGATCGAATGGCTTTCTGATAACGGCAGCTGCTACGTCGCCGGCGACACCCGCAGCTTCGCCCGCGACATCGGGCTCGAACCGAGGACGACGCCTCTCGAAAGTCCACAGAGCAACGGAATGGCTGAAGCCTTCGTTCGCACGATCAAGCGCGACTATGTCCGCGTCAGTCCGCGACCAGATGCCGAAACCGTCATGCGTCAGCTGCCAGCTTGGATCGCCCACTACAACAAGGTTCACCCGCACAAGGCTCTCGGATATCGTTCACCCCGTGAGTTCATCGCAGCTCACGCAAGACCCTGACCGTGTCCGGTCGTTCGGGGGCTACAACACACAAAGACGCTGACCACCATCGGAGTTAAACAGTGTTAGGTCGCAATTTCAAAGTGTCGATTGCAATAATAGTGGTGTTGACTTCCGCAAGTTGCACGCTGGAGCAAGAGCTTGCGCGGGTGGGGCAGGATATTGCGCGGTGTGAACTAGAAGCCATCCGCGTATATCCAAATGAAGAACCTGATCGACTGCTGGACGCTCCTTCTCGATTTATAAGGACATGCATGAGGGCAAAGGGGTACGAAT
>VAZL01000277.1 GCA_005883445.1 Alphaproteobacteria bacterium
AACATCCGTTCGCCGTCCGTCAGTCAAACGCGCTTCAGGGAGGAGCCCATGGACAAACCAACCACAGTCGATCGACGTAAGTTTCTCGGCGCGCTCGGCGTCACGGTCGGTGGGACCGGCCTTGCCGGTGCCGGCCTCGTTGCCGGACCCCAACTCGTGAAAGCCGCGACCGAGCCGGCCAAAGGCAAGATTCCGGACACCCCCTATCGTACCGGTCACATGACGTTCTTCACCAGCCCTGCGGCCGTGCTCGGCGAGCCGTCGCACAAGGGCCACATCATGGCGGCGGAAGAGATCAACGCCGAGGGTGGATTGCTCGGCAAGCGCAAGATCGAGACCATCACCGCCGACGAGGCCGCCGGCACCGATGCGAACGTCAAAGAGCTTCGGCGCATGAAGCTCGAGGGCAAGATCGACCTGTTCACCGGCGTGATCTCGAGCGGCAACAGCCCGGCGCTCGCGCCGGTGGCCGAGGAACTCGGCGTGCTGACGATGTTCACCGACGGCTGCACGGGCTTCGTGTTCGACGTGGCCGACCCCAACCCGAAATACGTGTTCCGCATCACTAACATTCAGTCGGCGGACGGCATCACGGCGGCGATCGGTACCGCACAGACCTGGCCGAACGTGCGCAAGATCGCCCACATCCACCCCGACTACAGCTACGGCCGCAACGCGTCCGAGCACTTCACCCTGGCGATCGAACGGCTGCTGCCGGGCACTCAGGTCGTATCCGAAAGTTGGCCGAAGCTCGGCACCACCGACTTCACGGCGCACATCACCAAGATCATATCGTCGGAGCCGGACCTGCTTTACAGTTCCGTCTGGGGCGGCGATTACGTGGCCTTCTACAAGCAGGCGCTGCGCTACGGCCTGTTCGACAAGATGAAGGTCGCAACCACGCTCGCGATGGGCGTCGCACCCCACGCCATCGGCAAGGATCACCCCGAGGGCGTGCTCTCGGGCGTCCACTCCAACTACTACTTCACCTATCCAGGCGGCGACCGCTGGCCACTGAATAAGGTGTTCGTCCAGCGTTACTACAAGCGTTGGAACGAATATCCGAACTTCCAGTCGGAAGGCGCCTATGTCGCGCTGTACATGCTCAAGACCGCCATCGAGCGCGCCAACAAGCTCGCCGGCGGCTGGCCGGAGGACGAGGCGATCATCAGCCAGCTCGAAGGCCTCGGCATGGATACTCCGTCCGGCTACCTCTACATCCGACCCGACAATCACCAGGGCTATAAGGACGCGGTGACCGGATTCAGCAAGAACCTGCCGGATTATCCGTTCGCGAGCTGGGACCCCGACCGGGTCATCACCATTCCGATCCGCAACATCACCGCGCCGGCGAATTGGCCCAAGCCCGGCAAAGGGCACAATGAGTCGACCGCTGCGGCCGACTGGATCAAGAAGACTTGGCCCAAGGCGACGGGCTGAGATTCTCTGATACCCGTGAGTGTTGCGACAACATCAGCCGCGCCCGTCCTCGGCGGGCGCGGCTGGCTGTAAGAGGGCGTGTCGGTGACGATCCTCATCATCCAAATCCTCAATTCACTGTTCTACGCCTCGGTTCTGTTCCTGATCGCTGCCGGCCTTAGCCTGATTTTCGGCGTCATGCGCATCGTCAACATGGCGCACGGCACCTTCTACGCCGTCGGCGCCTTCGTCACGGCGTGGCTGGTCGGGCGCGCGATTGCGCTCGGCGTACCCGCGGGATGGACCTTTCTCCTGATTCCGGTGGGAGCCGGCGCGGTCGGGCTGCTCGGCGTCGTGATCGAGCCGCTGCTGCGCCCGTTTTATCGGCGCGCCGAGGAATACCAGCTGCTGGTCACGTTCGGCCTGCTGTTGATCCTCGAGGACGTCATTCGCCTGCTATGGGGCGGTCTGCCGCTGTCGGCCGACCCGGTGATGGACGTGCTGCCCAGCATCCGGATCGGCGGCTTGATCTATCCCGGCTACAACCTCGTGGTGATCGCGGTCGGCGCCGCCGCCGCGATCGGCCTCTGGGCGGTGATCTACCGCACCAAATTCGGCGTCATGCTGCGCGCGACCTCGCAGGATCGCCGCATGGCTTCGGCGCTGGGACTCAATGTCGGCTTGATCTACGTCTCGGCGTTCGCGATCGGTTGTTTCATGGCGGGGCTCGGCGGCGCCATCATCGTACCGAGCCAGGCGGCGGTGCTGGGCATGGGCATCGAGGCGCTCATTCTTGCTTTCGTGGTCGTGGTCATCGGCGGGCTCGGCAGTCTGCAGGGCGCGCTGGTCGGGGCGCTGATCGTGAGCTTCGTGCGCACCGCGGGCATCCAGTTCTTCCCCGAGATCGAACTTGCCGTGCTCTATCTCATCGCGGCCGTGGTACTGCTGGTCAAACCGACCGGGTTGTTCGGAACCGCGTGATGACAGTCGCCGCCGTCAGCCGCGTCCAGTATCGGCCCAAACTGCTGCTGTTCGCCGCCGCCGCCGTCGTGCTCATGCTGCTGGCGCTGCTGCCTCCCTATATCGGCCTCTATCAGACGCAGCTCCTGACCTATGGACTGATCGCCGCCATCGCCGCGCTCGGCTTCAATCTGTTGCTCGGCTATACCGGGCTGTTGTCGTTTGGTCATTCCGCCTTTTTCGGTGTCGGCGCCTATTCGGTCGCGTTTCTGCTGCGCGATGCCGGCATTCACTCGATGGAGCTTTATATCCTCATCGGGCTGCCGATCGCGGCCGTCATATCGGCCCTGTTCGGCTACATCTGCGTGCGGCACACCCGCATCTTCTTCGGCATTTTGACACTCGCGCTGTCGCAGGTGCTGTGGACCCTCGCCTACAAGTTTTTCTGGGTCACTGGGGGCTCGGACGGCCTGCGCGTGGCGCGGCCGACGCTGCTCGCCGGCATGCTCACCTTCACGGGCGGCGGGTCGTTCCAGCGATTCATCAACGCCTATTATTACTACGTCCTCGGCGTGTTCGCGATTTGCGTCGTGATTATGTGGGTGATCGTGCACTCCCCCTTCGGCAAGGCGCTGCAGGCCATTCGCGACAACGAAACCCGCGCCGCCTTCCTCGGCTTGCGCATCAGTCGGTTCCGGTGGGTCTCGTTCCTCATTTCCGGAACGTTCACGGGGCTCGCGGGGATTCTCTGGGTGCCGCTCAATGGGCTCACCACGCCCGAGGTGATGTATTGGCCATTCTCGGGCGAGATCGTGTTCATGACGCTGCTCGGCGGCTTCCGCAACTTCACCGGCCCGATCGTCGGCGGCGTACTCTTCACCTATCTGAAGACCTACGCGGTCGCCACCACGGAATATTGGCAGCTTCTGCTCGGCGTCGTCCTCGTGCTCCTGGTCATGCTCTTGCCGACCGGCATCGTAGGTGCGATCTCGGCGGTGGCCGGCAAGCTGCGGCCGCGGGAGAAATCCTCGTGATCCTTCTCGAGACGGTCGATCTCAGCAAGCGGTTCGGCGACTTGCGCGCCTGCGATGACGTCAATTTCACCGTCAACAAGGGTGAATTTCTCTCGCTCGTGGGCTCGAACGGCGCCGGCAAGACTTCGCTCGTCAATCTGATCAGTGGGCATCTCAAGCCGAACAGCGGCCGCATCCTGTTCGAGGGCCAAGACGTCACCTTTGCCGCGGTATACGAACGGATCAAGGCGGGGATCGCTCGCAGCTTCCAGATCTCGCGCGAGGGCAAGATCGCAAGGATCGCGGCGCTTGCGGACCACATCCTGGTCGTGGTCCGCAAGCGCCGCGAGACCTTCGACGTGCTGGGCCGGTTCGGGCTCAACGGCAAGAGCAGCGTGCCGGCCGGCGGCTTGGCGCAAGGCGAGCGCAAGCTCCTCGACGTCGCCGTGGCCTATGCGCTGCGCCCGAAACTCCTCTTTCTCGACGAGCCGACGAGCGGGGTGAGCACGCGCGAGAAGACGCAGATCATGGATACCGTATCCTCGGTCGTGCGCGCGGGTGCGGTGACCGCCGTTGTCATCGAGCACGACATGGACGTGGTGTTCCGCTACTCGGACCGCATTGTGATGATGCACGAAGGCAGATTCCTCGCCGACGGGACGCCGGAAGAGATCAAGGCGAACAACGACGTCGCCAACATCCTTCTCGGCGTGCCGCTGTCGGCCTGAGATCGCAAAGGGACGAGCAAGTGCTGCTCGAGGTCGAGGCCATCAATACCTTTCGCGGGCCCGCGCACATCCTGCGCGGCGTAACATTGGGCGTCGACGACGGTGAGGTTGTCTCGCTGGTCGGGCGCAACGGCGCGGGGCGCACCACCATCATCGAGAGCATCACGGGCCTTCTTCCGGTGCGCTCGGGTCACATTCGCTTCCGCGGAGAAGACATCACCAAACTCCCGCCGCACAAGCGCGCCAAGCGCGGCATCGGTTATGCGCCCGAGAATTCCGGCATCTTCCCGGAGTTGACGGTGGCCGAAAACCTCATGATCAGCCGCTGGCTCTCCGACAAGACCGCGCGCGGCGCCGCCGGCGGCGTCGATGCCGAGGCGCAAGCGCTGACGGTGTTTCCCGAAGTCGCCAAGTTCTTGGAGCGGCCCGGGCTCAATCTCAGCGGCGGGCAGAAGAAGATGGTGTCGATCGCGCGCGCCATGGCGCTCGCCCCCTCGCTGATGATCCTCGACGAGGCCTTCGAGGGGCTGGCGCCGGTGGTTGTCAGGCGGTTTCGCGATGCCGTCATGATGATCAAGGGCTTGGGGATTTCGCTCCTGCTCGCGGAATCAAATCTCACCAGCGCGGCCGCTATCGCCGATCGGCTCTACGTGATCGATCGCGGCGAAATCATCTTCCAGGGCACTCCGAAGGAGGCGCTGGCGAACGAGAGCGTCATGCGGACGCTGCGCGGGTGAGACGGCGTTGACCGGCGCGCCCTCGGTCAGATTTCGGACCGCGACATGAAACGGCTTGCGGCAACCATTCTCGTCCTTGGCGCAGCCCTCGTTACCGTGGCGCGGGGCGGGCACGAGCTTCCGATCTATCCCTCGTTCTATCCCCACGAGATCGAAATCAAGTCGCTCGCTCCCGAGGAAGCGGCGCAACCGTTGCGCGACGGCAAGATCCAGGCTTATGTCGGCTCGGGCTTGAGCTTTGCCGGCGCACCGCCGGCCGATATCCGCGCAATCGAATCGCTCGGCTCGTTCATCGTCGTGCACGTCAATTCAGCCTCCGCCCGTGCCCAGGATGACGCTTCGGCCTGCGCCGTCGTCAGGACGGTCATGCAGGCGCTGGCGGCGCAAGGCGATTTCATTGCGCATCCCTACCCAGTCACGCCCTTCCACGGCGACTACCTTCATCACGCCGATCTCGCAGCCGCCGCCATGGCGCGGTTCTCGCTCGGTGAAACGCCGGCCGACGGCCTCAAGATCGCGTCGCGCGGCAGCCTTGCACAAAGCCACCCGGAATGGTCCGCCCACGATACGGATTGGGATGCCAAGGTCGACGAGGTCGACGCGGCCGAGCTCGTGGTCTCCACGATATTCTCCGTGAACGGGTGGCTGGCGCCGCCGTGGGTGCGGACGGGCTGGTTCCACGCTGAGCGTCTCTTGGCCGATGCCGCGCGCGAGCCCACCCGCAGAGAGCGAATCGAATCCGATCTGCAACGCCTCAAAGCCGGCGATTTCACCGGGCTGGCGGAGCGCATCAATCTCGAGCGCGATCTCGTCACTCTCCTGACCGCCGGTTGCCGGAAGATCGTCGCCGGCTATACGGTCAAGCGCGAATACGTCAATGTCGAGTTCTCCGCCGGTATCGAGAACATCGGCTACGATTCGCTGACGGGCCTTCGTTCGCCGATATTCATCCGCACCGTGAAGCTCAAGGACTTTCCCTGGAACGGCTGGCTCGCGCTCGGCATCGATGGCAAGCCCGCCGCCGCCTGGAATCCGATCGGCGGCATGGTCGATCCGTTCGGCCGCCTGCTGGGGTTTACGGTCGGCGACCCGGCCCTCCTGCCCTCACCCTATGAGTCCGGCTGGATGCTCAACCGCATCGCCGACCTGCCACCGGGGTAATGAATGACGCGGCGCGCAACCATGTGCTCCTTTCCGCGGCTGCGCGCATCGATGCTGGCGTTGTCGTTGAGCAGCGCGCTGACCATCGCCGCCGACGCCGCCGAGGTGACCTACGCGCTGACCATTGCGAACGGCCGCGTCCCCGACAACATGCGGCTCATTCGCGTCAAGCAGAACGACGTGGTGAAGCTCGAATGGCGCACGGACAAGCCGCTGACCGTGCACCTTCACGGCTACGACATCGAGCAGGAGCTTCAACCGGGCACGGTCACGGAGATGACCTTCACCGCGCGCGCGACCGGACGATTCACGGTCGAGCCCCACATCGGGAGAACGCCGTCCGGCGGGCATGCGCATGGGGACGTCCTTGTCACCATCGAGGTCTATCCTTAGACGCAGCGGAAGGCGCCGGAGGGCGGCTTCGTTGCGCGCCCTGGCGGCTGCGCTCGCGGCCGCATGTCTTGCAACGCCGGCCGCCGCTCACGGCTTCGGCCAACGCTACGACCTCCCGATCCCGCTCTCGTTCTACCTCGTTGGCGCGGCCGCTGCCGTCGTGGTGTCGTTCCTCATCGTCGGACTGTTCGTGCGGGAGGCGCCGCGCGTTCACTCCTATCCGCGCATCGACCTCATCGCCGCCCCATTGGGCCGATGGCTCGCAAGCCCATCGCTTGCGCTTGCGCTCAAGTCCCTCGCGCTCGCCGGTTTCATCATCACGATCCTCGCGGGGTTTCGCGGCGACCAGAATCCTTACCGGAACATCGCGCCGACCATGGTGTGGACCATCGCCTGGGTCGGTCTCGCCTATGTTTGCGCGTTCGTCGGCAACGTCTGGGCGGTGATCAATCCCTGGCGGACCATCTTCGAGTCGATCGAAACCATCGACCGCGGGATCAGCGGGCGGCCCGCGTTCGGCCTGCGCCTACCTTATCCGGCCGCGCTCGGCGTCTGGCCCGCGTTCATTCTGCTGCTGGCGTTCTCGTGGATCGAGCTCGTCTACCCGAACCCCGCCGTGCCGTACTTCATCGCGTGGCTCGCCCTCGCCTATTCCCTTTTGACCTTCGCCTGCATGTTCCTGTTCGGCCGCGAGTGCTGGCTCGAACGCGGCGAGGTTTTCACGGCGGTGTTCGGCACATTCGCGCGTTTTGCGCCAATCGAGATACGAACCGGCGCCCGTCGCGGAATCTGGCTGCGGCCATTCGGCGCCGGGCTGATCGAAGGCGGCCCGGTTTCGACCTCGATGATGGCTTTCGTGCTGTTGCTGCTCTCGAGCGTGCTCTACGACGGCGCATTGGGCACGCCGGAATGGGGCAGGCTCGAGGTCGCCATTGCTGCACACCTTTCCGCCTTGGGCGATTTCAAGCTGATGGCGATCAGGACGACCGGGCTATTCGCCTTCTGGCTGGTGTTTTGTGGCGCCTATGTCGGGGTCAGCGCGATTATGAGCGCGGTTGCGCAGCAACGCTTGGCGCCGCTCGAATTTGCGCGCAGCTTCGCCTTCACATTGGTTCCGATCGCGATCGGCTATCACTTCGCGCATTATTTCACGTTCCTGCTCATCCAGGGGCAATACATCATTCCGCTGGCGTCGGACCCCTTCGGCTTCGGCTGGAATCTGTTCGGAACTGCGGGCTACCGCGTGGATATCGCGATCGTCGACGCGCGGTTTGCCTGGTTCACCGCGGTGGCGGCGATCCTCATCGGCCACATCGCGGCGGTCTATCTCGCGCACGTCAAGGCCATGCAGGTCCTCGACACGCGACGCGCCGCGTTGCGCTCCCAGGTGCCGCTGACCGCGCTGATGGTGGTCTATACCTTCGTGAGCCTCTCGATTCTGGCCGAGCCGATCGTCGAACGCCGCGCGCCGGCGCAGCCCGTTGCCGTCGAGATCGACGTGCCCGAGGATGCGCTGTTGCCCCGGCAGGGAACCGGCCGATTGCAGCAGGTGGGCGCGGGCAAGGTCGCCAAGCAGAAGCTGACCTACCGCGTGCTGGGCTCCGCCTTCCATGATGGCACGCGCATGAGCGCTGCCGACGTCCTCTATTCCTATGCGTTCGCCTACCGCTGGGGTGCACGCGGCAACGGTGAGGATTCGCATTACGATCCGCTGGTCGCGGCCGCCACTGCGGTCATGCGCGCGCATCTCATGGGCGTTCGCGTTGTCGGCACCGATACGACGTCAAAATCCTTTCGGTTCGGCGATTTCGAATACGTTCGCGAACTGCTCGTGATCGACGTCTACACCTCGGTTCCGCCGGTGGAGCCCGAGCAAGACGCGGTCATCGCGCCGCCCTGGAGCACGCTGCCCTGGCATCTGCTGGTGCTGATGGAGGAGGCCGTCGATCGCGGCTGGGCCGCGTTTTCGCAATCCGAGGCTCGGCGCCGTGGCGTGGATTGGCTCGATCTCGTGCGCTCCGACGCCACCAAGGAGCGGCTTGCCGGCTTGCTCGAGAGCTTCGAGCGCGAAGGATACCGGCCCGAGCCGCTGAAATTGCTGGTCAGCGCGGAGGACGCCCGCAAACGTTGGGCGGCACTCAAGGCTTTCTACAAAGAGCGCGGCCACTTCCTGGTGACCAACGGCCCGTATCGGCTCAAACGCTGGTCGACGGACAGCGTAACGCTCGAAGCTTTCCGCGATCTCAGCTATCCGCTGGGCGTGGGCTCGTACGACGCGTACGCTGTCCCGCGCCGGGGTTTCATCACCAAGATCGAGCGCGAGGGGGATCGCATCAGACTGTTCGGCGACATCGAACTCGTTCAAAAGCACCAGCGCAGTTACGACATCGTGCGCAAGCCGTTGCAATCGATCGCGCCCGACGCGCTCAAGCGTTCGGCGCCCGAATGCCGATATCTCGTGACCGACGGCGAAGGCCGCGTCGTGCTGGCGGGCCAAGTTTCTCCCGCGGAGGACGCGAGCTTCTCCATCGACCTCACGGGCGCGCTGCCGCCGGGCCATTTCACGCTGATGGCGCAAATCATCGTCAACGCCAGTGCGATGAACGCCGAGATCCGACGCATTCCGGTTGAAGTTGCGCCGAAACCGTGACGATCACCGCGCGCGCGTAGTCACCGCCGCGGCGGCTTGGCCGCGAACTCTGAGCCTCGTACGCACATCCGCCCGCGCGGGTCCTGCCACAGCTTTTCGGCCACGTGCAGATGGCCGAGCGCGCGCGCCACCGTGCGGAAGTCATAGGCGGCGAAGCGCTCCGCGATGTCGGTGTAGTAGAGCGGCTCCTTGCCGATCGCCCCCAATATTTTGTTCGCCAAGGACGCGACCTCGATGTCGTCGCCGGCGATGCCGGCCTCGTCCGACTTGCCGTCGATGTAGTCGGAGATCTTGGCCCGGTCGGCATAGGCGTAGGTGATGCGCTCGTAATATTCGCGCGGGATCCCTTCCGGGATGGTGGCGTCGATGCCGACCTTGGCGCCCGTCGGCACCACGCCATAACCCTGCGGCAGGCTGGGGTCGAGCGGTTTGGCACGCGCATTGCCGACCACCATCACGTCCTTGTCGCCTTGCACGCGGGTGGCGATCGCCCACTCGACCTCGGTCGGGTCGAACACGTCGATATCGTCGTCGACCACGACCACGTGCTTGAGGTCCATGACCGAGAGCGCGGCGAGCAGCGCGTTCTTGCCTTCGCCCGGCTGCTTCTTGATCGAAATCACCGCGTGCCAGAACGCGCAGCCGCCGAGCGTGACATTGATGTCCTTGACCTGCACGCCGGCGGTCCGCAGCGCCTGGCGGATCGCGGCATAGCGCGTGGGCGCGGCGAGCCAGGTGTTCTCCCACGGCATGTGCAGATTGTAGTAGATCGCATCCTTGCGCCGCGAGATCGCCTTGATGCGCACGAGCGGATTCCAGTGCAGCCCGCCCATCAGCCGCGTGAACTCGCCGAAGCGCCCCTCCGGCCAGGTCCAGCCGGTCGGGAGGATCTCCGCCTCCAGCACGATCTCGGCGTCGGCGACGTAGGGGAGATCGATGGTCGTGCACGGCGCCAACTCGACCGGTGAGCCGCGCAATCCGCCCGCGATCGCCATCTCGTCGACGCCGAGCGGCGCGCGATAGCCCGAGCCGGTGATCTCGATCGGATGAGTGCCGATGCTGATCGAGATCGGCAACGCACGCCCACTCTCGTAGGCCCGTTGCGCGAACAATCGCATGTTGTTCGGTGTGACGATGTCGATGCCGGTGAGACTTTTTTCCTTCACGATGAAGCGGTAGATGCCGCTGTTGATGCCGAGCTCGGGGTCGCGCGCGATCACGACCCCGGCGGTGATCATCGGACCGCCGTCGAAGATCGAGGAGATCGGGATCGGCAGCTTGTAGAGGTCGACCTCGTCGCCGACGACGACCACCTCGCGCGCCGGCGAGGTCTTGACGTATTTCGGCGGGATCGGGTGGTTGATGGCCTGCGTGAGCTTGTCCTCGATCTCGCGGTAGGTCTCGCAGCCGAGCGCCATCATCGAGCGCTCGCGCGTGCGGATGAGGCCGGAGACCACCGGCATCTCGTAGCCGATCACGTTGTGGAAATAGAGCGCGGTGTTAGCCTGATCCACCAGCGTCGCGATGTGGCGGATGTCCACGGGCTGGTGCAGGTCGACGAGCTCGCCGGTCTGCCGCAGGCGATCGAGGAACTGGCGAAAATTCTCCTGCATCGAGGCGCTCCGAAAGCGGCGAGAGGTTGTTGGCGGCCGTGGCCTAAGCTACTTAGACCGGCATCGGACCACAATCCAGGCGGCAAAGGGCGAGATACGGTGAGCGGCAAGAAGACGATGAAAGCGCTCGTTCTGCGCAAGCACGGCGGGCTCGACGAGCTCGAGGTCGTGAGCGACCATCCGCTCCCCGCCGCCGTCCCAGGCCACGTGGTGATCCGCGTGCGGGCATCGTCGTTCAACTATCACGACGTGTTCACGGTGCGCGGCATGCCAGGCATCAAGGTGCCGTTGCCGGTGGTGGTCGGCCTCGACATGGCGGGCGAGATCGCCGAGGTCGGAGCCGGCGTCGCCGGCTGGAAGGCCGGAGAACGCGTGCTGGTCAACCCGCTCAACAAGACGAAAGGCCTGATGGGCGAGATGCTCGACGGCGGCATGGCCGAATATTGCCTGGTCGCCGCCGACCAACTCGTCGCCATGCCCGCGGGCGTCAGCTTCGAGGAGGCTGCCGCGTTGCCGGTCGCCTACGGCACCGCACACCGCATGCTGATCACCCACGCCACCGTCAAGGCGGGCGATCGGGTGCTCGTTCTCGGCGCCAGCGGCGGCGTCGGCACCGGCTGCGTCATTCTCGCCAAGCACCTCGGCGCCGAGGTGATCGCGTGCACGTCGAGCCCGGAAAAGATGCACAGGCTCAAAGAGCTCGGGGCGGACGAGGTGGTCAACGTCAAGCAAGTCGATTTCTCGAAATGGGCGATCGAGAGATACGGCAAGCCGCAACGACGCAGCTACGAGGGCGGCGTCGACGTGGTGATCAACTTCACCGGCGGCGACACCTGGCACCCTTCGCTGCGTTGTCTCAAACGCGGCGGCAAGCTTCTGGTCTGCGGCGCCACCGCCGGCTACGATCCCAAGGAGGATCTGCGCTACGTGTGGAGCTTCGAGCTCAAGATCATCGGCTCGAACAGTTTTTATGACGACGATCTGCGCGCCCTGATGGCGCTCATCGCGGACGGCAAGATGCGGCCGGTGATCGACAAGGTGCTGCCGCTCGCCGAGGCGCGCGAGGGACTGCGCCTGATCCAGGACCGCGAGGTCATCGGCAAGGTCGTGGTCGCACCATGAGCGAAGAGATCACGCTCGAGCGCGTGCAGGCGCTCGTCACCCGCGCCCCCTATCATCAATGGCTCGGTCTGAAAGTCGTCGCGCTTTCCGATGACGGAATCGAATTGAAGGCGACGTGGCGGGAGGAGTGGGTGGTCAATCCAGACCGGCGCTATACCCACGGCGGCGTTCTCGCCACGTTGATCGATCTCGGCGGCGACTGGGCCATGGTCAAGAAGACCGGCCGCGGCGTGCCCACCATCAATCTGCACGTCGACTATCATGCCGTGGCCATGCCCGGCGATCTCACCATCCGCGGCAAGATCGTGCGCATGGGAAGTCAGTTCTCGACCGCGGAGGCGCAGGTGTTCGATGCGCAGGGCAAGCTGATCGCCAGCGGCCGCGGCACCTATCTCACGGCGGTGCCGAAGGGGTAATGGTTCCGCGTGAGCACCGACGCTGCCTCGGGCTCGGTGCGCTCTCTTTCCCCGCAAGCGGGGAGAGGTGCCCTGTGGGGCGCGCGATCGGCAACCGACGCGCCGTGCTTCGTGCGACGTGATGCGGATATAACTGGCTGCTATGACCGCGTTCACCAACCTCGGCGATCTCATCCCGCGCGATCGCGATCTCGACAAGATCGCGATCATCGATCTCGGCGGCAGGCTCGCGCGCGAGGTCAGCTACGGCCAGCTCGACGCCATGGCTAACGGCGTCGCCCGCGCGCTTTCCGCGCGCGGCCTTGCGCGCGGGGAGCGAGTGGCCATCCTCTCCGCCAATCGCGCGGAATATCTCGCCGCCTATTACGGCATCATGCGCGCCGGTCTCGTCGCGGTGCCGGTCAGCTTCAAGTTTCCTCGCTCGACCATTCATTTCATCCTGCGGGACGCCGACGCCAAGCTCGTGTTCTGCGACATGGCGCGCGCGGGCGACTGTCCGCCGGATATTCCGGCCGTGCATTTCGGCGACGAGGGAGCCGAAGGCTTCGATCGTTTTCTCGACGGCGGGCCGTTTGACGCCATCGTGCCGCGTCCGCGCGAACCCGCGATGTTCCTCTACACCTCGGGCTCGACCGGGATGCCGAAGGGGGTCGTGCTCTCGCACCAGAGCCACCTCTGGGTGGTCGAGACCCGGCTGACGGGCGACCTCGAGCGCCACCGCTATCTCATCGCGGCGCCGCTCTATCACATGAACGCGCTGGCGCTCGCCAAGCTCGCCTGCGCCGCGCACGCCACCATCGTGCTGCTGCCGCAATTCACCGCCCCTGCCTATATCGAGGCGATTGGACGCGACCGCTGCACCTGGCTCACCGCGGTTCCGCCGATGATCGCCATGATGCTGCGCGAGAAAGATCTGCTCGCTTGCACCGATCTCTCCAGCGTCGAGTTCATCCGCATGGGCTCGGCGCCGGTCAGCCACGCCCTCATGGAGGCGATCCGCCATGCTTTGCCGCGGGCCTCGGTCACCAACGCCTACGGCACGACCGAGGCCGGTCCCGTCGTCTTCGGCCCTCATCCCGAAGGCCTGCCGCAGCCGGAAATGTCGGTCGGCTATCCGCATCCGAAGGTCGAGCTCCGGCTGGTCGAGGGCGATGACCGCGACGCGGATCAGGGCGTGCTGGAAATGAAATGCCCAGCGCTCATGAACGGCTATCACAACCGGCCGGACGTGAAGCCGCCGTTCACCGCGGACGGATTCTACATCACCGGCGATGTCTTCCGGCGCGACGCCGACGGCTTCCATTATTTCATCGGCCGCAGCGACGACATGTTCGTCTCGGGTGGCGAGAACATTTATCCGGCCGACGTCGAGCGCATGCTCGAACGCCATCCCGACGTCGCGCAGGCCGCGGTCGTCCCGATCGACGACGACATCAAGGGGCAAAAGCCGGTCGCTTTCGTGGTGTCGAAGCCGGGACGCAGACCGAGCGAGGACGATATCAAGCGCTTCGCGCTGGCCAACGCACCCGCCTACGCACATCCGCGTTTCGTCTGGTTTGTCGACGAATTGCCGCTCGCGTCGACCAACAAGGTCGATCGGGTGCTGCTGCACGGTCTCGCGCAGGAGCGCCTCACAACGGTGAAATGAGTGGCCCATGCCAGGCGCAAGACCAGCGGTGGACCGCCAGCTTCCTATTCTCGACGAGATTTTCCTCGATCACGTCGGCCATTTCGTGCGCGAGCCGCAATCCGCGAGCCGCGCGCTCGGGCGCGCAGGCTTTGCCCCGACGGCGATTTCCATTCAGGTCGCTCCCGGTCCCGATGGCGCGCTGCGTCCGACCGGTACCGGCAACGTGACGGCGATGCTCGCGCGCGGTTATATCGAGGTGCTGTTCAAGACTGCCGACACGCCGCTCGGCCGCGAGCTGGAAGCGGCGCGCGCCCGCTATCACGGCGTCCATCTCGCGGCCTTCACCGTCGCGGATGCCGCCGCGGCGCATCGCCGGCTCGCAGAGAACGGCTTTCGGGTGCGGCCCTTGGTGCACATGCAGCGCCCGGTCGACACCGGCGGGCCGCCCGGAACCGCCGCCTTCACGCTGGCGCGCGTCGAGCCGGGGGAAATGCCGGAGGGGCGCATCCAAATCCTCACCCACCGCACCGAGGCTATGGTCTGGCAGCCGCGCTGGCTGTCGCATCCGAACGGCGCATTGGCGCTCACCAGCATTATGATCGTGGTCGCCGACATCGAGGAAGCCGCGCGGCGCTTCGCGCGCTTCACCGACCGCCAGACGACGCCCTCGCCGCTTGGCCAGACGATCGAGCTCGACCGCGGCCGCGTGCAACTGGTGACGGCGGACGCGTTCGCAAGGAAAGTGCCGGAGGTAGCGATCCCCTCGCTGCCGTTCATGGGCGCTTACGCGATCAGGGTGGCGTCACTGGGCGTCATCGGCGACATGTTGAAGCGCGCCGGGCTGCGGACGCGCCGCAGCGAGCAAGATTTGGTCGCGATCTTCCCCGAGGAACTCGGGCGCGGGGCCTGGCTGTTCGCGGAATGACCCCCGACCCGCCGGAACACGGCCGAATGCGCATCGTCTCCCGATATTGTTCCGGGACCGGCGCCCCCCTGGCGCTATAGTCCTGCTCAAACTAAGACACATTCGTATGTGCTTGGTTTTAGCGTATGTGCTTGGTTTTAGGTCCCTCGTCGCTTCATGAGGCCAATGCTCGAAGACCTGTTGCAACGTCGGCCCTACAACGCCGCCACCGATTTCGTCGATGCCAACGTCGCGCGCGGCCGCGGCGACAAGGTCGCGTTCACGGATCCCGAGCGCTCGCTGACCTATGCGCAGCTGCAAGCAAACTCGTACCGTTTCGCGGCGGCGTTGAAGGCGCTGGGTCTACGCGAAGAGAATCGCGTCGTTCTGGCGTTTCACGACACCGTCGACTACCCCGTTGCTTTTTGGGGGGCGATCCGCGCCGGCATCGTCCCCATCCCCCTCAATACCCTGCTTACCGTTGAACAATACGCCTATCTGCTCGCCGACAGCCGCGCGGCGGCGATCGTGGTCGCCGCTCCGCTCGTCTCGACCGTGCTGTCGATCCGCAATCGGCTGCCGCATTTGCACTCGGTCATCGTCGTTGGGACGAGCGCGCGGGAGCGAGTGTCGGGCGTGCATCTGTTCGAGGATATGCTGGCAAGCGCCGAGCCAACGCCGTTTACCGCGCCGACGATGTCGGACGAGGTCGCGTTGTGGATGTACTCGTCGGGCTCCACTGGTGAGCCCAAGGCGGTCAGGCACGTTCATACCAGCTTGATGGCGACGGCCAAGCTCATGGGGCAAGGCACCATCGGCATCCGCGAGGATGACATCGCGTTCTCGGCGGCGAAGCTCTCATTCTCTTATGGGCTGGGTAATGCCGTCTCGTTTCCCATGTCGGTCGGCGCGAGCGCCGTCTTGCTGCCGGATCGGGCGACGCCGCAGACGGTGCTGGCGACGCTCCGGCGTCATCGCCCGACCATTTTTTACGCCGTGCCGTCGCTCTATGCGGCCCTGCTGGCGCACCCCGACCTCGGCCCCGGCGCGGGCTCCGACCGCCTGCGGCTGTGCATTTCGGCCGGCGAGGCGCTGCCCGCCCATCTCGGCGAGCGCTGGCGCGCGGTCGTGGGCGTCGACATTCTCGACGGGCTCGGCTCGACCGAAATGCTGCAGACCTTTCTAAGCAACCGGCCGGGCGACGTCCGCTACGGATCGACCGGCAAGCCGGTGCCGGGATACGACGTGAAGATCGTCGACGAGAACGGGCGCGAGCTCCCCGATGGCGAGATCGGCGAACTCGTGGTGCGCGGGCCCTCCGCCGGCGAAAGCTACTGGAACCAGCGGGCGAAGAGCCGGCGCACCTTCGTCGGCGAATGGACCCATACCGGCGACAAATACCTGCGCGACGCCGATGGCTACTATTATTACCGCGGGCGCACCGACGACATGTTCAAGGTCAACGGCATGTGGGTGTCCCCGTTCGAGGTCGAGGCGGCGCTCGTCTCGCATGAGGCGGTGCTCGAGGCCGCCGTCATCGGCAAGGAGGACGGCGACGGGCTGGTCAAGCCGAAAGCCTTCATTGTGCTCAAGAACGGCTACGGCGCCGACGAGCGGCTGTTCGAAGCGCTGCGCACGCATGTGAAGGAGCGCACCGGCGCGTGGAAATATCCGCGCTGGATCGACATCCGGGGAGACTTGCCGCGCACCGCGACCGGCAAGATTCAGCGCTTCAAGCTGAGGGATTGACGGCGGCGCGGGCGCGACGCGTGCGGAGAGTTCTACTATGAGCTACGATCTCATCCTGCGCGGTGGCCGCGTCGTCGATCCCTCCCAGAAACTCGACGCCGTGACCGACGTCGCCTTCGCGGACGGCAAGGTGGCGCGCATCGGCGCGGGACTGCGCCCCGACGCCAAGACCGACGTCCACGACGTATCCGGCCGCATCGTCACCCCGGGACTGATCGATCTGCACACCCACGTCTATTGGGGCGGGACCTCGCTCGGCGTCGACGCGGAAGATTTCTGCCGCCGGTCGGGCGTCACCACCGCCGTCGATACCGGCAGCGCCGGTCCCGGCAACTTTGCCGGATTCCGCAAGCATGTGATCGAGCGCAGCGAGGTGCGCATCCTGGCTTATCTCCATGTCTCGTTCGCCGGCATCTATGCCTTCTCGCCGCGGGTGATGGTCGGCGAGAGCGAGGAGATCCGGCTGATGGCGCCGATCGATGCGGTGGAGGTCGCCAATGCCAATCGCGACATCATCGTCGGCATCAAGGTCCGCGTCGGCGCTCGCGCCTCGGGCCGCTCGGGCACGGTGCCGCTCGACATCGCGCTCGAGGTCGCGGACGAAGTCGGCGTGCCGGTGATGGCGCACATCGACGAGCCGCCGCCGAGCTACGAAGAGGTGATCGCGCGCCTGCGGCCGGGCGACGTGCTCACCCACGCGTTCCGTCCGTTCCCGAACTCGCCGGCGACGGCGCAAGGCACCGTGAAACGCGCGGTCATCGAAGCGCGGCAGCGTGGGGTGCTGTTCGACATCGGGCACGGCAAGGGCTCGTTTGCGTTCAAGACCGCGCGCGCCATGCTGGCCAATGGCTTCTTGCCGGACACGATCTCGTCCGACGTCCACGCGCTCTGCATCAACGGGCCGGCGTTCGACCAGGTCACGACCATGTCGAAGTTTCTTTGCCTCGGCATGCCGCTGACCGATGTGATTGCCGCCTCGACCGTCAACGCGGCATTCGCGTTGAAGCGGCCCGAGCTCGGCAGCCTCAAGCCGGGGAGCGTCGGCGACGCGACCATTTTGTCCATCAGCGATGGGCGCTTCGATTATGTCGACGTCGTCGGCGAGCACCTCACGGGCGACCGCAAGATCGCCTCGCAGGCGGTCGTGATCGCCGGACGGTGGTGGCACCCGAAACCATCGCACCCGGTCAAAACGGTTTGATGCGTCTCTTCTTCGGTGCCTGTGATGCCCTCTGGCATGCCGCTTGCTCCGAGCCACGACACACCGGCCGGTTATTCGGTCATCCCTCGACCCCAGGACAAGCATCCAATAAAATGGGCAGAGTGGCGCAAATCTAAGCGATTGACCGGCGCAACTGGGAGATCAAGCCATGGATCGCAGGACACTCCTGAAGGCCGTTGCAGGTGCAGGCACTTTGGCTGCAACGGGCAAGTTATCCGCCCCGGCATTCGCGCAGGGCGCTGCCGCGCGCACGCTTCGTTTCGTGCCGCAAGCCGATCTCGCGAATTTCGACCCGATCTGGTCGACGCCAAGCTTGAGGTGCAGCGCCAGATGGTCGAGGCCGAGGAGGTCTCAGCGGACGGCCTCGTCTGGACCTTTCGGTTGCGGGAGGCGCTCAAGTTCCATGACGGCGAGCCGGTGCGTGCCACAGATGCCGTGGCCAGCATCAATCGATGGGCCGCTCGCGATCCCATGGGCCAGATGATCAAGGCGATCGAGAACGAGCTTACGGCTCTCGACGATCGCACCTTCCGCTGGTCGCTGAAGAAGCCCTATCCGAAGATGCTGCTGGCGCTCGGCAAGATCAGCACGCCGATCGCCTTCATCATGCCCGAGCGCGTCGCCAAGACCGACCCGTTCAAGCAGATTACCGAATATATCGGCAGCGGCCCCATGCGCTTCATGAAGAACGAATGGGTTCCGGGCGCCAAGGCCGCGTTCGAAAAATTTTCCGACTATACGCCGCGCTCGGAGCCTGGCTCGTGGCTCGCGGGCGGCAAGCGAATGATGGCCGAGCGCGTCGAATGGGTGGTGATGCCGGACCCCGCGACCGCCGCCGCCGCGCTGCAGAACGGCGAGATCGATTGGTGGGA
>VAZL01000196.1 GCA_005883445.1 Alphaproteobacteria bacterium
GGCGCGCAAGCAGGCGGGCTTTCCGTTCTACGGCTCGGACATCGAGCTGCAGACGACGTACATCCTCGAAAACCTGAAAAAGACCTTCGAGGCCGCCGGCTCCTCGCTCGATCACGTGGTCAAGGCGCAGGTGTTTCTCACCGACCTCGCCAACTTCCACGGCTTCGACACGGTGTGGAAGCGCTACTTCAAGCTGCCGCCGCCGCGCACCACCATCGGCTGCACCGGTCTGCTGGTCGCGGATACGCTGGTCGAGATCGATCTCATTGGCGCGAAAAACTAGTGTTCCGATCCCTGCACCCGCGCCGCCTCGCTGCGTAGGTTCCACAGGACCCCGGTGATGATCAGCCCGGCGCCCAGAAACACGAAGACATCGAGGCGCTCGCCGTAGAGCCACCAGCCGATCACCGCGATCAGCGGGATGCGCATGAAATCGAGCGGCACCACAACGCCCGCGTCGCCCGCCCGGAAGGCGTTGGTCAGGCAGTAATGGGAGAGGAGCCCCGTGACGCCGATGCCGATCACGGCGGGGACCTGCCCTTGGTTGAGCTTGGTCACGAACAGCGGATCTGAGCCGGCCAAGGCGAGCGGCAACTGAATGAGCATCATCCAGAACACGATCGCGAAGGTGCTGTCCGTGCGCGTGAGCTTCTTCGTGGCGATCAGCGCGATGGCCAATCCGAACGCCGCCACCAAGGTCAGCAGCGCGCCCGGCTGAAACGTCGCCAAGCCGGGACGCAGGATCACCAGTACGCCGAGGAGACCGAACACGACGGCCCCGATCCGGCTCGCGGTCAGACGCTCGCCCAGGACCGGCGCGGCGAGCAGCAGCGTCCACGCTGGCGTGGTGAACTCCAGCGCGAAGGCCGTCGCCAACGGGATGAGTAGCAAACTCGTCGCCCACAGATACGACGCTCCGAGGTGAACGGTGTTGCGAAGCAGCTGCAGCGGAAGGTGCCGGCAGTTGATGGTCGCGCGCAGGTCGGCGCGTAGGGCGGCCAAAGCGGCCATAACCATGAGGCCGAGACCGGCACGCAGCGCGAGAATCTCCATGACGCCCAGCGTGGCGGCAAGGACCCGCACTGAGACCGCCATCGCCGAGAACAACAGCAATGCGCCGCTCATCCAGAGCACGACGCGAACGATGTTCTTGGGTGCCACGCGGCGTTCTTTCGAGGCGTCGACGTTCAGGAATGGGTCAGGGGAGGCGAGCCCTGACGGGCATCGCATCATTCGGCGTCGGGCTGGTTCTCCGGCCGGGCCTGCTCGAAGGCTGCGAGTTTCGCGCATGCCGCATCGACCGCGACGATTTTGGGAAATCGATCGAGCGGCACCTTCAGGCGCCGCGCGTTGGCGACCTGCGGCACCAGGCAGACGTCGGCGAGGGTGACCTCGTTGCCGAAGGCATAGGGCGCCGGGCGGAGCATCGCTTCCAATGGCTCGAAGCCCTCGAGAATCCAGTGGTGATACCAGGCGTCGATCTTGGTTTGGTCCTGACCGAGCTCGTGTTTGAGATAGCGCAGCGGGCTCGTATTGTTGAGCGGATGGATGTCGCAGGCGATCATCTGCGCCAACGCCCGCACCTTCGCCCGTTCGAGCGGATTTCGCGGCAGCAGCGGCGGCTTGGGATGCACCTCGTCGAGATATTCGATGATCGCGAGCGATTGAATAAGCACGTCGCCGGAATCGAGCTGCAACGCCGGCACGCGCATTTGCGGATTGACCGCGCGGTATTCCGGCTTCTTGTTGAGGCCGCCTTGTTTCAGCAGGTGGATCGGGATCATCTCGCTGCTCAGGCCCTTGAGGTTGAGCGCGATGCGCACCCGGTAAGCCGCAGACGAGCGGAAATAGGTATAAAGCTTCACGTCTCCTCCTTGCAGGGCGATGCTCGGCCGCGGCGCGATGTCAGATCTTGCCGCGTTCGATTTCGGCGACGAGCTCGGCCGAGCGTTTGGTCAATTGCTTCATGGCGCGATCGAAGGCAGGCCGATCGGCGGATGCGACCACTTCGGCGAGCTTGTTCATGAATTCGAGGGCGCTCGGGGCAAGCTCTTCGTAGACCGCGCGGCCGGCGGGCGTCAGCGATAGAAACGATTCGCGCAGATCAGCGCGATTGGCACGCCGGCTGACAAATCTGCGTTGCTCGAGCTGCGCCACCGCGCGCGAGACCTTGGTCTTGTGCATATGGGTCTGGGCGCCCACCGCCTTGCCGGTCATCACGCCGTTCTCGCCGAGGGTGACCAAGACCCGCCATTCCGGTATTCCAATACCGTAGCGGCCGTAGACGCGCGTGAGCGCCTGCGAGACCAGGCTGGACAGAACATTGAGCCGGTGGGGCAAAAAATCTTCGAGCTTGAGCAGCGGCGCATCGGAAGCCGTCGAGGCGGCCTGCGCCGCGCCGTCACGCACTGGACCGGAGTTCATCATCGACCGCGCCCCGCGGTGGAGCGGTGGGCTAGTGCTTCAACCGCTGCCGCAAACATTGGCCGAAGATCGCAAGCCGCGCAACGGAGCGCGACCAGGGGTCCCGTTGTAGGGTCTGTTACGAGGGCCGGGGTTATCGGAGCTGCGGCATCGCGGCGGCAGCGCGGCGCCGCCTTAGCGCAGGCACTCGATGGCGACGAACTCGTCGCGGGCGGAGGTGCCGGTGGTCGTTGGCACCGCGCCGGCGATCTCCTCGCGCTCGATCTTGCGAAACGACGCCGCTTCCTCGTAGTCGCGGGACTTGCAATAGGCGGTGGCCACGGCCGCGCCGCAGCTCGCGCCGGTGGCGAGACAGCGGTCGACGCCGTAGCCGTCCGAATTGTTGGCGACGATGAACGTACGCTTTTCGGCCTGCGCCGCAGTGCCGCAAACGGCAGCCGCGAGGACGAGCGCGGCGAACAAATACCGCATCCTTGACACCCCCTTCCCCGGCTTTGCCGGAGAACCCCGACGGCGACATTGCGGGCAAAAGCCTTAAGGGGCCCCTAACCGCCAAGGCCGATCCCCGCTGCCACGACTGGTCATAACGGGCTTCGGTGGCCTTTGACTAGGACATGAAAGCCACACTCTCGGACGATCTTGCGGCGGCCGGAAACACCTTTGGGACGTGGGAATGGGCGACATGGCCAGGCGGCGCCGGGCGGGCCCTTGACGCGCTGGGCGCGCTTGCCCATGCTCCGCGGCCATGAACGGCCTTAACCATATCTGCGGCATTTGCCGGGAGATTATTCGCTAGCGACCCACGCTGGCTGCGGCCGTCGTTTCTCCTCACCCGAGATTTCTGGACGCCCCGGCCAGCGAGGCCGCGAGGCGCCGATCTTGGCGTTCGCCGCGAGGTCGAGACGAGACCGGATCTGGTGCGATGGAGCTCAAGCTTTACGATACGCTCACGCGCGAGAAGCGGCCGTTCCGGCCGCTCGATCCCGCGCGCGTGCGCATGTATGTGTGCGGCCCGACGGT
>VAZL01000197.1 GCA_005883445.1 Alphaproteobacteria bacterium
ACTCGATATCGGCAACGATCCCGCGAAGATCCGCGATTGGGCGCAGGCGGCGGAAGATCTCGGCTACACCTATATCGAGGTGCCCGATCACGTCTTTGGAGCGACGGCGCGGGATGGCTGGGTTCCGCTCTACAATGAGAAGGCTTCCTTCCACGAGACCTTCGTGACGCTCGGCTTCCTGGCGGCGGTCACCAAGACCATCCGGCTCTCGAGCGGCATTCTGATCGCGCCGCAGCGCCAGACCGGGGTCATCGCGAAGCAGGCGGCGGAGGTCGATCTCCTGAGCGGCGGGCGCTTGCGGCTCGGCATCGGCCTGGGATGGAACCACGTCGAGTATGAAGCGCTGGGGGCGGAGTGGACGACGCGCGGCGCGCGGCAAGCCGAACAAGTCAAGGTGCTGCGCCGCCTGTGGACGGAGAGCCTCGTGAGCTTCAAGGGGCGCTTCCACGATCTCAACGACGTCAGCATCGTGCCGCCGCCGGTACAACGGCCGATCCCGATCTGGTTTGGCGGCTCGTCAGACGCCGCGGTGCGGCGTGCCGCCCGGCTCGGCGACGGCTGGATGCCGATCATAGCGGCTGACGCGCAGGCGGAGCAGAAGCTCGCCGCGTTGCAGGAACAGCACAAGTCGTTCGGGCGCGATCCTGCCAAGTTCGGCATCGAGGGCTGGCTGCGCATGCCTAGCGCGGACCCCCAAGGCTGGGCGGCCGCGGCGGACGGCTGGCGTCGACTCGGCGCCGCCATGGTGATGTTGTACCCCATGTACCGCATCTTAAACTTCGACGATCACATCGAGACGTTGCGCCGGTTCAAGGAAGTCGCGAGCGGATAGCGCAAGACGGCGCGCGCATCATCGCGTCATGGCCGTCGTGCGTTGGTTGGGAAAACATGACGGGCGTACCCGTCTCGCATGTTGGGTCGTCAGGTCTACGTCTGTGGTTTGGACTCCGTGGCCCTGTGACGTCGGTGGTTATGACGTTCAATGGGTCTCTCTACTGATGTGATCCTGCAACCAATACCTTTGCTTTTGCTGCCCGCCCCCTCCAAAAGCATTTTGCTTGTCGCCAGCAACTCGCGGCAGCTCAACAATTCGATAGCGGCGTTTGGTTCTGGCGGGATGCTGACCGAATATGAATTTCCATCTCGGCATAGCGCCTCCCAGACATCGAGCTCCACCGAAGCGCCATTAAATAACGTGCGGATGACCAGGTCGCATTTCGCATTGTTATCTTGGAGCAGGCGCGTGAAGGTTTCGTTCCGTTGATCCTCACTGAGTCCGAACAATGTCTGGCTGACGCTGTTCTGTGCAGCCGCCTGCGACCCAGTCACGGCACACACCAGAAAAGTGAGCAGTAGGCGTATCATCGGCTTTTTCCGCTGAAACCAAGGCTACCAGAACTGGGAGCCGCCCTGAGCGGCTCTTTCATTTTAAAGGACGGTCAATTCCCAGGAAACAACGCTATAGTAGATTATCGCCGAACCTCAATCGCGGCCGCATCGATTTTCGAACTACGTCGCCCGCCTCCACGACGATCGCGCAAGCAGCCACCAACGCGCTGCTCGTCGGCCCTGGTGGATACGACCGAAACGATTGACCAAGCGACGGCGCAACCGGTCAGGTTGTACTGGCGTCAACGACCGGATACTCTGGCGTCCTGGTGCAACTTGCGATGGGAGAAGTTAAGGACAATGGGTCTCTTCCGAAGAAATGTGCCAATCCACTACATCCCGGTCCATCCGGACAACATCGCCAAAAAGGACTGGATCATTCTATTGGAGGCTGGAACCATCGTCGGCCCGTCGGCTGAAAAGCTTCGGGTTGCATTGGCCACCTTGGAAAAGAAAGTCGTCACAAAGTACAATATTTTTATGCGACCCGAGCACTACCTCGTTCTGGAAGGATACGATCCACGGATCCATGCGTTGTATTATTGTCCTCAACTTTACAGGTATGATGCCGATAAGAAGCTGGTCCCTTTGGAGGGTGAAGAGATCGGAAAATTGGTCGCACAAGCAGTTCAGAACGGCGTCGTCGAGAAGCAGCCGTGGTATGCGCCTTCGGAAATGCTGTCGCGCAAGCCGATCGTCGATGGAAAGATGGACATCGATTTTGACAGCGTCGTTGTCGACGCTCCTGCCGGGCGGAGCTCGCCTGAAATAACCCGATAGTTCCTGCAGCCGGAACGCCCCGTAGGCCCTGCGCAATCTGACCCCCGCCGAGGCGCTTGGCCTCACCACCCCAGCGTCGTTGCTGCCGCCCGTCCAGCTCCGTTTGGAGGCGTCCCAGCTCGATTCAGAACGATTCAGGTCTGCCCCAAGGACCGGCCGATCGGCCTGTGACAGGCTGAGCATGGAGCAGAACCGGCCAGCCGAGCCATCGGCGCGATGGTCAGGTGGGTGGGGCTGCACTGCTCAGCAACGGGAGGCGATATTGCAAATGCAGCAGATCCATTACTTCCTGGTGCTGTGCCAGGAGCTCAGCTTCACCCGCGCAGCCCGCCGCTGCGGCGTCGCGCAACCCTCGCTGACCACCGCCATCGGCGCACTGGAGCGGGATCTGGGCGGGGCGCTGTTTCACCGGAAGCCTGCAATCGCGTTGACCGGTCTCGGGCACAGGGTGCTGCCCTACCTCGACGAAATCGTGCGCAGCGCGGATTGCGCCCGCGAGGTTGCGCGGACATTGACGCCGCGTCCGGACGCCGACCGATCAGCCCGTGAAGCAGCGAACAGTTCGGAGCACCCATCGAATTGATGCCGCTGACGCTCGGCAGTTCGCACAAGTGGGGCTGCGACGCACGGCAGCATCCGCGCGCAACGGTGTGCTAGGGTGAGGGCGCCCCAGCCCGAGGAGGGGAGCCTGTGAGACGACGTGCGTTCATATCGCTGCTCGGCAGCGCGGCCATCGCATGGCCGCTCATGGTGCGCGCGCAGCAGGGCGAGCGCGTGCGGACCATCGGGATTCTTGCGTCGCAACCCTTACCGCCGATCCATAGGTTTGCACGCAAGTTGCGAGACTATGGCTACGCCGAAGGCCAGAATATACGACTGGTATCTCGCTTTGCAGAAGGTCGTGACGAGCGCTACCCGGTGATGGCCGCCGAACTTGCGGCGCTTCCAGTCGACCTGATCGTGACATGGGGAACTCCGGCCGCGCTGGCGGCGAAGCAGGCAACCAGCACGATTCCCGTGGTGATGGGCGCCATTGGCGATCCGGTCAGCGTCGGTATCGTCTCGAACCTCGCGCGTCCCGACGGAAATATCACCGGCTTCGCCGCGCAGAATGTCGATTTGGACGGCAAGCGACTGGAGCTGCTGAAAGACCTCCTTCCGCATCTCTCTCGGGTCGGCATGCTGGCGAATTCTGCGAACCCAATCCTCGATGTTTCGCTGCAAAAGCTGCGCCCTGCTGCCGAACAATTAGGGGTGGCGGTCGACGTGGTTGACATCCAAAGTGGCGCCGGCATCGAGGGTGCTTTGCTGCAACTCGAGCGGACGCGTCCGGACGGAGTCCTGGTTGCGCCCGACCTTCTGCTGCTTGCCCGGCGGGGGGAGATCGCGGCTGCTCTGGGCAAGAGCAAGCTTCCGGCGGTGTACCCGTTTCGGGAATATACCGATGTCGGCGGCCTCATCATCCACGGCGCGAATCTCAGCATATTGTTCGAGCGTGCGGCGGGCTACGTCGACCGGATTCTGAAGGGGGCCAAGCCCGCCGATCTGCCGGTGCAACTGGCAACTGAATTCGAGCTGATCATCAATCTGAAGACTGCTTCCATGATCGGCCTGACCATTCCGCCGACGCTGATCGCGCGGGCTGACGAGGTGATCGAATGAGGCGGCGCGAGGTCATCTCGCTGCTCGGCGGGTCCGCGGTTTGGCCGCTCGCGGCGCGCGCACAAGAGGCGGCAGTGCCGGTGATCAGACTACGATATCCTACCCGATGCCCGGCAGGAGCGGCCTTATGAAACAAACATTAATTATTCGCTGGTTGTCCACGCTTGGCGCCGCCGCCCT
>VAZL01000198.1 GCA_005883445.1 Alphaproteobacteria bacterium
GAGGCGTGTTCGATCGCTTCCCGCGCGCGCGGCTCGCACTCGGGCATTTGGGCGAAACCCTGCCGTTCTTGCTCTGGCGTTTCGACAGCCGCGCGGGACCCGATTTTTACGCGGTCAAGCTCGCGCGGCGTCCGTCGCAATACGTCAAGGACAACATCGTGGTGGCGACCTCGGGCATGTGCGCGGCGGAACCGCTGAACTGCACGATCGACGCACTTGGTTACGACCGTGTGATGTTCGCCGCCGATTACCCCTTCGAATCGGTCAAGGAGGCCGGGGATTTCATCGATGGCGTGGCGCTCGAGGACAGCGTGCGAAACGCCATCTGCTTCGACACCGCGGCGCGGCTCCTGAAATTGCCGCGGGCATAAGCGAGTCAATCCGCACGGTCGAATAAAGCCAAGGGGAGGAAAACATGGACGTCGCGGGGACCCGCGCGTCGGTCGATGACATCGTCGCGCGGCTCGAGCGCCTGCCCACCTCGTGGTGGCAGGTGAAGGCGCGGATCATCGTCGGCGTCGCCACCTTCTTCGACGCCTTCGACGCGTTGGCGATCGCGTCGGTGCTGCCGGTCATCGTCCCGCTCTGGAAGCTGACCCCGCCGCAAATCGGGCTGATGATATCGGCCGGCTTCCTCGGGCAATTGCTGGGCGCATTGTTGTTCGGCTGGATCGCGGAGCGTTACGGGCGGATGACGGCCATGATCTGGTCGATCGCGCTGTTCGCGGTGATGAGCCTCGTCTGCGCGCTGGCGTGGGACTACGACTCGCTGCTGGTGCTGCGCACCATCCAAGGCATCGGGCTCGGCGGCGAGGTGCCGGTCGCCGCCGTCTTCATCAGCGAGCTGGCAAAGGCGCAGGGCCGCGGGCGCTTCGTGCTGTTGTACGAGCTCGTGTTCCCGATCGGCCTGGTGGCGGCAAGCCTCGCCGGATTGTGGGTCGTGCCGCATCTCGGCTGGCAATACATGTTCGTCATCGGCGCGCTGCCGGCGCTGCTCGCGCTCGCGCTGCGCAGCCTGCTGCCGGAATCCCCGCGCTGGCTCGCGGTGCACGGCCGCCACGCCGAGGCCGAGGCCGCGATGACGCTGATCGAGAGCGAGACGCAGAAGGCGACCGGAGCGCCGCTGCCGCCAGTAAAGCCGGTCGTGTCCACCGCGGACAAACCCGCCGCCTGGGCCGATCTCTTCGGCCCGCTCTATTTGCGACGCACCTTGGTGGTGTGGGTGGTCTGGTTCTCGGCCTATTTCGTGAACTACGGGCTCTCGATCTGGCTGCCGACCTTGTACCGAACCGTGTTCAAGCTCCCGCTCGAGGTTTCGCTGCGATACGCGTTGATCACGCAGGCTGTCGGCCTTCTCGGCACCCTGATCTGCGCATTGACCATCGACCATGTGGGGCGACGGGCGTGGTTTGCGATCTCCTTTGCGGCTTCGACGCTGGCCTTGGCCACGCTTGCCCTCTTCCCCGCTCCCAGCGCGGAGCAGGTGCTGACCTTTATGACCATCGCTTATTTCTTCATCAGCACCATCAATATCGGCGTCTATCTCTACACGCCCGAACTCTACCCCACCCGCGTGCGCGCGATCGCGGTGGGGGCCGCCACGGCCTGGCTTCGGTTTGCCTCGATCATCGGACCCACGGTGGTCGGAATGATGCTCGCCGGCGGACTGCCGTCGGTCTTCGCCACGTTCGCGACCGTCGCGGCCGTCGCAGCCGTGATCACCGGCCTCTACGCGGTCGAAACCAAGGGGCGCGTGCTGGAGGAGGCCTCGCCGTAGGGGTGCGACGGAATCCGTTGCCGCGCCTTCGCGGAGCATGCGCCAATTTCGACCCTTGCCAAGGGCGCTGGCGCTCTGCAACGTGGCGTCAACATCGAACGAACGCCGCAAAACCGGCTACCGGGAGGAACGCATGCCCCTGTCGCGATTGATGTTTGCAAGCATTGCCGCCGCCGCCGCGCTCTTCGGCGCGAGCGCGGCGCAGAGCGCCGAGCCCGTCAAGATCCGCCTGTCCTGGGTCGCCCCGGTCACCAACTGGGCCTCGATCATCCTGGAGAAGAAGGACCTCGCGCGACATCTAGGCAAGTCCTACACGATCGAGCCGGTCCGCTTCGCCGGCACCCCGCCCATGGTGACGGCGCTCGCCAACGGCGAGCTCGAAGTGTCCAACCTCGCCTACTCGACGCTTGCGATCGCGATCGAGAACGCCGGCATGGACGACCTTCGCATCATCGCCGACGAGTTCCGCGACGGCGTCGAAGGCTATTACTCGCAGGAGTACATGGTTCTCGCCGACGGCCCGATCAAGAAAGTCGACGATCTCAAGGGTAAGGTGGTGATGACCAACGCCACCGGCAGCGCCGTCGACGTCGCCATGCGCGCGATGCTCCGCAAGTTCGGCCTCGAGGACAAACGCGACTACACGATGGTCGAGTCGGCTTTCCCCACCATGCGCGCCATGCTGTCGGAGAAAAAGGTGGACATGATCCCCGCGGTTATTCCGTTCTCCTACGATCCCGAGTTGCGCAAGATCGGCCGCACGCTATTCGTCCAGCGCGATGCGATCGGCGTCACCGACATGATCGTATGGACCGCGCGCAAGCCATTCCTCGACAAGAACCGCGCCGCCATGGTCGACTTCATGGAGGACACGTTGCGCATCACGCGCTGGTACCTCGACCCGAGCAACCACAAGGAGGCCATGGAGATCGCGGGCCGCGTCACCAAGCAGCCGCCCGAGCGCTTCGATTGGCTGTTCACCAAGCGCGACGCCTACCACGATCCCAACATGCTGCCCGACCTCGTGGCGCTGCAGAAGAACGTGGACATGACGCGCGACCTCGGCTTCGTCAAATCGGCTCCCGACGTCAAGAAGCACGCCGACCTGAGCATCGTGGAAGAGGCGGCGACGCGGCTGAAATAGCGCGGCAGCACAAAATCGCCGCCTTCGCCAACCGTGCTAGACCTTCGTTTTTCCGACGCGCAAAGACAGCGTAAAGGCGGGCCCGTGGGCCCGCCTTCCACGCATCAATCGTGAACGCTGCCGCTATTTGACTGGGCGCGACCCTTTATTGGAGCACGGGCCCCAGTAGCCGACGCCAAAGTCCTCGTTGGTGGGGATCCAGCACGAACCGGACTGCTGAGCGGCCGCCGGATTGCGGGATTGTGCGCGCGGCGGCGCCTGGCCGAACGTCTCATCCGCCGGCGGCGATGCCGGACCTGGTCCTTGCCCAAGTCCCTGCTCTTGCGCCGACGGACGCTGACGTTGCGTTTGTCCGAACGACGGGGCCGCCGTGCTTAGTGCGAGAACCGATACGAGACCGAGGACCAATGCCGGCTCGACCATTCTGTTAGCCATTGCGTAACTCCTACATTCATTGTCGCCCGCGCGAAGGGAACAGGCGGGCCTCAGCAACGTTCCGCGCCTTGCGGTTTTGAAGAGGAGCTTTGCGAAACAGGAATGGACATTCGTGGTTCGTCGCCGACGACGATTG
>VAZL01000199.1 GCA_005883445.1 Alphaproteobacteria bacterium
CGGACGACTCCTCATGACGACGTGCCCCGGCTTCGAGGTGGCGCCGCAGGCCGTCGCCATTGCACCCGACGCAGGCTAAGATCACTCCGCAAGGCGCAATTGCGCCTCACGGGGTGGTCTCAGCGGCAATGACCGATTACTGGGTGAGCAAGCTGTTCTTCGATCTGCAGCACGATACGGAGCTGGTGGCGGAGTATCGCGCCAATATGCCCGCCGTGCTCGAGCGCTACGAGATAAATCCGGACATCCGCAAGGCGCTGCTCGAGGACGACGTGGGCAA
>VAZL01000217.1 GCA_005883445.1 Alphaproteobacteria bacterium
TATATCTTCCTTCGATCACCCTGTCGCGGCGGTAGCCGGATCGACCCGCTGTGAGAACAGGTCTATGGACTCAAGGCCGACAAGCATGGAGGTCGTCATGGCCGTGTCAAAGGTTGTCGAAATCTCTGCTTCTCCGGTCGCCTCGCGGCGCATGGCTCTTATCGCGGCGTCGGCCTTTCTTCTCGCCTCCGTCCAGGCACAGGCGCAGCAGGCACAAATCGCCCAGGACGGGCGAGTGATCGTGACCGGAGAGGGCGACATTGCGGTGGCTCCGGATCATGCACAGATCACAGGTGGCGTGACCACCAGGGCCAAGAGCGTCAAGGAGGCGACTGACGCCAACTCGAAAGCGATGGCTGCGGTCACCGCCGCGCTTCTCGAAGCTGGCATTGAGCAAAAGGACATCCAGACCTTGCGATTTTCAATCCAACCGGTTTATGCGCCGCAGGGGCCAAACACCGAACCCAAGCTTTCGGGATATAGCGTCTCCAATCAAGTCCGAGTGAAGATACGCCAGATCGGCAAGATCGGAGAGATTCTCGATCGTCTGATCGCGGCGGGAGCCACCGATCTTGGAAACATCGCGTTTCTGGTGTCTAACCCGTCGCAAGCGCTCGACCAGGCTCGCGAGGTTGCCATCGCTGATGCGCGCCGGAAGGCCGAGGTCTACGCGCATGCTTCGGGCCTTCGGCTTGGGCAGGTTAAGTGGATCATCGAGGACAGCGGCGTTATTCTTCCCGTTCCGATGCGGGCGCAGGCAGGTTCGGCCTCGATGGCGGCGCCCGTGCCGATCGCGACTGGCGAAGACACGTTAAGAGTGAAGATCACCGTCGGCTTCGAAATTGCCCCTTGATGGCATGAACGCTTCGACGGCCGGCGTATGAGCGCGCGGGGTCTGCAAGTCGGCGTCGGGATCGTGCTGAGGACTTAAAGACCGGCTTAGAGAGCCCAAGCGCATAGGCGGTCCGCGGATTTAGGCGGGCGCGTGGGCTACAGCTAATTGACTCCTGGTCGATCGAAATCGACGGGAGAACCAATGAAGAGCGTCACTCTAGAATGCGTACTCGTTCTCATGGCTTTCGCCGTCTTGGAGGAGACCGCGTTAGCCCGCAGCTACCTCAACTGCTCGGCAAAAAAAGTAGTGATAGTAGATGCGCCGAAAGGAGCGACTTCATCGAGCACCGAAGAGAATTTTGGCTTCTGGATTGATGACGCGACAAAAATCGTCACGCTTGCAGACGGGAAGAAGCTCAATGTCCGCCGCTTCGATGACCGCTGGATCAGCGCTGTCAGCGGCGATGTGTCCTACGAGCTCGATCGCCAAAACGGCAATCTGACCTATGCAGGTTCAGCGATGAAAGACGGCATTGCGACTACAATAATTGGCGCGGGTCAATGCACACTCGCGACAAGTCCGGCGCGGTAGGACCGATCGCGTGGACCAACATAGGCAGAGCCGCTTCGCGGGTTGCGCCATGCGGCTAAAACGACAATAGGTCGTTTTTTTTTCGGTTAGGTGGTGGCGCCCATGCGCGTCGCCTCGACGAAGCGCTCGGTGGAATCGTCGATGCTGCGTCCGACTCGGCCTCGGGGCGCATGAATATAGAGCTGGGAGGATTTCACCTGCCGTTCATCCGTCGCCACCCGTGGCGGCAATGGCAATTCGTAATGAACCGGCCGGGCATGATCCGCCAGCATCTTCTCGGCATTATAGACCTTGCTGTAATTCATGATGCCACGCAAAAAGTTGGTCTGCCCTCGCAGGAGAAGACGCGCGAGCACCCCGGCAAACGCCGGCGCGGTCCACCACGCCATGTGTTTGCGGTAGAGCACCCGCTGGGTGCGCAAGAGCTCGCCATAGAACGCCGCAAGTGGCAACTTTGTGGGCAGAACGGCATGCTGAATATCGAATAAGCGATAATCTCGCGTCTGCAATCGGCGTTGCTCGGTGATCCAGGTCTCCGTTCCGGGATAGGGCGTATTGATGCTGATGTTCACCACCTCCGGTACATTCATGCACCATTCGCGCACCACCCGGAATCGATCCTCATCCCAATCCGGGTCGGCAATGATATTGATTGCGACACCGATCCCTAACGAGCGGGCGAATTCCAGGGCCTCGAAATTACGCCCCAGTGGGATGCGTTTGCGAAATTTTTGCAAACCATCCTCGTCGAGTGCCTCGATGCCGAGAAAGATGTAGGTGAGGCCGATCTTCTTCCAGAACTGGAACACCTCCTTGTTTCGAAGCAGCACGTCACCGCGCGTTTCCAAGTAGAAGTTCTTGCGGATCCCCTTGCGAGCGATCGCTTCGCCGATTGCAAAGCCGTGCCGTTGTTGAATGAACGCGACATCGTCAACGATGAAAACACCCCTCTCCCGGATCGAGGCGAGGTCCTCGATCACGCGTTCCGGGCTGAGCAGCCGATAGCTGCGGCCGTAGAAAGTCCAGGCGCTGCAGAACGAGCAGTCCCAGGGACACCCGCGCGAAAATTCGATCGACGCGCAGGGATCGAGCACGCCGATGAAATATTTGCGGCGCTTGCGTACAAGGTCGCGCGCGGGCCTGATGTCGTCGAGGTGCTCGACGAAGGCCGGCCGAGGGCCCTCTCCGTTCGACGTGACGGCGCCGGGCACCTTGGTTATCGCGCCGCGGTCGCCCGCCACGGCTTCAAGGAGCTTGACGATGGATGCCTCGCCCTCGCCCTTGAGCACACAGTCGATCGCGCCCTCGCCATGTTCCAGAATGGCCCGTGCGGTGAAGGAGGCGCTGTGACCACCAACGCAGATGAAGGAGCGCGGCAAACTACATTTGGCAGCCTTCGCCAGATCGACGATCTCGGGCACATTGGCGAGGTAGTTGCAGGAGAACGCGATGAAATCCGGCTGCCATTCTGCAATCATGCGGTGGTAGTCGGCGTGGCTCTCGACCTGCAAATCCAGGAGCCGCACGGAGTGCCTGGCGCGGCGGGCAGCCTCCGCCACGAGTTCGAGGCCCAATGGTTCAAGCCGAAGGAAAACGTTCGTGTAGAGCAACGGTCCGGGATGAACGAACAGAGTCTTCATGGGAACCTGTGGGGCCGACAAAGGTCAGTCGAAGGGATGACGGAACTCTCACGCTCCGCGCCCTGTTGGTCAAGGCCGTCGCAGTCGGTTTTTGGCCAGACGACCGAGCGGCCAACCCCATACGTCCGTTTATGTCCGCTACGCCTCCAATCACGACCGCTCGGCGGGTGGCCCGTTTACAAAATACCGCCGGGTAAGTCGCCTGTCCGCTTCGACGATATGTGGATGCATCACAAAAGTGCATGCGCCAACGCCGAGGCATGTCCGCTGAGCGCCTGAGCGGACATGGCTGGCGAGTTATTGGATCGCTTCGTTGGCGCGAGTCGCAACCAGTTGGGCGCTCGAGGCCGAGCGCCCGGTCTGGGGTCACGAGTTGCTCATGTGCATGCGCGGATGTGCCGCTCGGCGCGCGAACGGGGATGCCGTTCTGAAAAAGAACCAGAAGGCCGATGCCGCGGCGAGTGCTGTGGCCAAGATCAACAACAGATAGGTGAGCCAGGACGACTCGGCCGGTACGCTGGCCGCGGCGCGATCGAGGTCGTTGACCTCGTTGGGGTCGACCACTTGCGCCGCATTCGTCACTGCATTTGCCACTGCATTTGTTTTGGCGGCTTCCGTGGCGTCTGCGCTCGCCGCCGCTGGCGCGCCGGCGCCGGCGCCCTCGGTCGTTGGGAGAGCGGGCCAGCCCGCCGCCCCGGCCGCCACCGGACTTTCGCTCCGGCTGGCGTCATTGAGAGGTTGATCCGCGCGCGGCGGCGGCACCATCGCGGGGGCGGCTTCTGCCCCTTTCTGCGAGATGGGCTCGGCCGCCTGCTCCTGCGCAGCAGGCTTGCTCGCCTTCGCGCGG
>VAZL01000278.1:0-16106 GCA_005883445.1 Alphaproteobacteria bacterium
CTTCAGTCTCTGACCCTAACATAGCTTCCCGGCGCGTCCTCCAGCAAAGCGAGCTTGCCGCCGCCGGGCTCGCGCGCGGGGACCTCGGCCGAATTGCGGGCCTTGATCCACTCGAGCCAGTCCGGCCACCACGAGCCCGCATGCTCCTTAGCCTTGGCGAGCCACCTATCGAGGTTGGCGCTCGTCGGTTTTGGTCCGGTCCAGTACTGGTACTTCATCTTGTCGGGAGGATTGACGACCCCGGCGATGTGACTCGAACCGGCCAGCACGAAGCGCACCGGCCCC
Source organism: Alphaproteobacteria bacterium (assembly GCA_005883445.1). GTDB lineage: Bacteria > Pseudomonadota > Alphaproteobacteria > Rhizobiales > Xanthobacteraceae > VAZQ01. Next base: position 286 of record VAZL01000278.1, read on the forward strand.
CCGAAGAACTTCGAGCCGAGCAACACCGAGCGCGCGGGCGCGATGTGATCCTCGCGCGTGGCCAGATTGTAGATCGGAACCGTCACGCCCTTGAGGTCGAGCTTCTTGCCGCCGATCACCATCTCGCCCTTGCTGAGCCGGTTCTCCAGATAGCAATTGCGCAGGTAGAATGAGTGGTTCGCGGCCGGCATCCGCGTTGCATCCGAGTTCCAGTACAGCAGGTCGAATGGAGCCGGCTCCTTGCCCCTGAGATAGTTGTTGATGACGTAAGGCCAGATCAGATCGTTCGAGCGCAGCAGGTTGAAGGCGGTCGCCATTTTCTTGCCTTCGAGATAGCCGCGCTCGCTCATTTCACGCTCGCGTGCCGCGATCTGCTCCTCGTCGACGAAGACCTTGAGATCGCCGGCGTGGGTGAAATCGACCTGCGCGGCGAAAAGGGTCGCCGAGGCGATGCGTTGATCGCGTGTGCTCGCCATATAGGCAAGCGCGGCGACCAAGAGCGTCCCGCCGACGCAATAGCCGATCGCATTGACCTCGCGCTCGCCTGTTGCCCTTTCGATCACGTCGAGCGCGGCGAGCGGGCCCTCGCGCATGTAGTCTTCGAAGCTTTTCTGGGCGAGCTTGGAGTCCGGATTTACCCAGGAAATGACGAACACCGTGAGTCCCTGGTCCACGCACCACTTGATGAAGGATTTTTCCGGCGCCAGGTCGAGGATGTAGAACTTGTTGATCCACGGCGGCACGATCAGGACCGGCCGCTTGAGCACGGTTGGGGTCGTGGGCGCGTACTGGATCAGCTGCATCAGCTCGTTTTCGAAAATCACCTTGCCGGGCGTGAGCGCGAGATTGCGGCCGACCTCGAACATTTCGGATCTGGACTGACGGATCTTGAGATCGCCGCGCCCGGCCGCGATGTCCTCGGCCAGCATGTGCATTCCGCGCACGAGATTGCCGGCGTTCGACGCGAGCGTTTCGCGCAGGAGCTCCGGGTTGGTGAGGACGAAATTGGAGGGCGCGATCGCGTTGGCGATCTGGCGCACGTAGAAATCCGCCTTCTGCCGGGTATGGGGATCGATCCCTTGGGCGTCGCGCACCAGCCGGTTCGCCCATTGCACCGTCAAGAGATAGGCCTGCTTGAGGAAATCGAAGAACTGGTTGCTCGACCACTCGGGGTCGGCAAAGCGCTTGTCCCTGGGCTCGGGCTGGACGACCGGCTGCACCTGCTCGCCGGCCATGCGCTTGACCGTGTTCGCCCACAGGTCGAGATAAGCTTTGCCCAAGCTCGATTGCAGTTCGAGCGCGCGTTGCGGATCGCGCAGCCAATAATCCGCCACCTGGCCGATCGTTTTCACCACATCGGTGACCTCGGCATATTGATCGTCGTGGCGGCCTTCTTCGCGCGGCTTGAGGTAGGCGGCCAAGGCCTTGCCGCCCTCTTCGATCATGCGGGCGATGTTGCGGGCAAACTCCTCCACGTCGGCGGAGCCGCCTTTGACTGGTTCGGACGGGGCTCTCACGGCAACGCCTCAATTCGGGTTCCGGCGCAGGCCGGCTTTGGCCTTTCGAGACCGCAGATGGACTTTACTCATAACCGCCGCAAGACGCATCATAGGCCTTTGCCGAAGCGCCTGCGTCCTCGCGGGCGCGGCCGAGCGTCACCCGCGAAGTCGTCCGCCTTAACCTTGCTTTGGTCATATTGCAGGAATACAGCTTGCTCCCAATTGCTTGAATTGGCACGAATTTCACCTCGGGGGGAGGGGGCCGGTCGGCGCGTTGGCGTTGCAATCCGGCGGGGGCGTGAACCGGCATGATGTTGATACCGCGGTCACAACGGCTCATGTCGAGGCGCGCCCTTGCGGCGGGCTTGCCCCACGGCACGCCACAACGCCCGGCGAGTTCGAGACCTTATCCGGCGGTCAACGACATGCCGCCCCCACGTGCGACCACCGTGCTCACCGACGCCGAGACGAGAAAGCTCGAAAGCGAACTGGTCGCGGCGCGCAACCGTGCTGCGGAAGCCGCCGCCAAGCCCGCTGGCGACGCCGACCAGCCGTGATAAAAGGCGCGCGCCGGCCTGTTCGCGCGGCATCGGCGCGCAGGCCAATGGAGCCGGGGTGATGGAAGAATTCTACCGCATTCGGCGTCTGCCGCCCTACGTCTTCGAGCAGGTCAATCGCGCGAAGGCCGCGGCACGTAATGCCGGTGCGGACATCATCGACCTAGGCATGGGCAATCCCGACCTGCCGGCGCCCGCCCATGTCATCGACAAACTCAAAGAGACGATCGGCAAGTCGCGCACCGACCGCTACTCCTCCTCGCGCGGGATTCCGGGGTTGCGCCGCGCGCAGGCGGCCTATTACGGGCGCCGCTTCGGCGTGAAGCTCAACCCCGAGACCCAGATCGTCACCACGCTGGGCTCGAAGGAAGGCTTCGCCAACGTGGCGCAGGCGATCACGGCGCCGGGCGACGTCGTCGTGGTCCCCAATCCCAGTTATCCGATCCACGCCTTCGGCTTCTTGATGGCGGGCGGCGTGATCCGCGCCGTGCCGTCGGAGCCGACGCCGGCGTTCTTCGAAACGCTGGAACGCGCCATCATCCGCTCCATTCCCAAACCGATCGCGGTCGTCGTCTGCTATCCCTCCAATCCCACCGCCGCTGTCGCCGATCTCGATTTCTACAAAGAGTTGATCCCGTTTGCGAAGAAGCACGGTGTGTTCGTGCTCTCGGATCTTGCTTATGCGGAGGTCTACTTCGACAATGATCCGCCGCCCTCGGTGTTGCAGGTACCGGGCGCAATGGAGGTCGCGGTCGAGTTCACCTCGATGTCGAAGACCTATTCGATGCCCGGCTGGCGCATTGGCTTTGCCGTCGGCAACGAGCGCATCATCGCGGCATTGGCGCGGGTGAAATCCTATCTCGATTATGGCGCCTTCACGCCGGTGCAGGTGGCGGCGACCGCCGCGCTCAACGGCTCCGATGACTGTATCCGCGAGATGCGCGCGATCTACAAGCGTCGGCGCGACGTGCTGGTGGAGTCATTCGGTCGCGCGGGTTGGGAGGTTCCTCCTCCGCGCGCCTCCATGTTCGCTTGGGCGCCGATTCCGGAGCCGTTCCAGAGCATCGGCAGCGTCGAATTTTCCACGCTCCTGGTCGAAAAGGCCGAGGTCGCGGTCTCGCCCGGCATCGGTTTCGGCGAACATGGCGAAGGATACGTGCGCATCGCGTTGGTGGAGAACGAGCAGCGCATCCGTCAAGCCGCGCGCAACATCCGCCGCTTTCTTGAAACCGGCCTCAAAAAGTTGCACAACGTCGTCCCCCTGGCCCAGCGGGGCTAGACGCTCCGTTTCCACGCAGGCCGACGATGTCCGCTCCACTGAAACTCGGTATTGCCGGCTTGGGCACGGTCGGGGCGTGCGTCGCCCGGCTCCTCGAGCGCCAACGTGACGCGCTCGCCGCCCGTTGCGGCCGCCCGATCGAGGTCGTCGCGGTCAGTGCGCGCTCGCGCGGCAAAAAACGCGACATCGGTCGCAAGAAACCACGCTGGGTCACCGACCCCGTTACGCTTGCGACCGACCCTGAGATCGACGTCTTCGTGGAATTGATCGGCGGCGAGGGCGATCCGGCCAAAGCCGCAGTCTCGGCTGCGCTGGCGGCGAAAAAATCGGTCGTCACCGCCAACAAGGCGCTGCTTGCCCGCCACGGCGTCACGCTGGCGGCCATCGCCGAGAAGAACCATGTGGCGCTGAATTTCGAGGCCGCAGTCGGCGGCGCCATCCCGATCGTGAAAGCGTTGCGCGAGGGTTTGGCCGGCAATTCGCTCGCGCGCATCTACGGAATCCTCAACGGCACCTGCAACTACATCTTGACGCGCATGGAGGAGGAGAAGCTTGCGTTCGCGGACTGCCTGAAGGAGGCGCAGCAGCTCGGTTACGCCGAGGCCGATCCCACTTTCGACGTCGAGGGCCACGATACCGCGCAGAAGCTTGCGATCCTGGCGAGCCTGGCTTTCGGCACCAAGGTCGACCAAGGCGCCGTGTATGTCGAAGGCATATCGTCGATTGCGCCTGAAGACCTCGAATGGGCGGCCGAGCTCGGCTACCGCGTGAAGTTGCTGGGCGTGGCGGTCAAGACCGACAAGGGCATCGAGCAGCGCGTGCATCCGACCATGGTGCCGAAGGAGACCGCGATCGCCCAGGTGATGGGCGTCACAAACGCCGTCACCGTCGACGTCGATGCGATCGCGCCGATCACGCTGGTCGGCCCTGGGGCCGGTGGTTTGGCGACCGCGTCCGCCGTCGTCTCCGATATCGGCGACATCGCCCGCGGGATACGCACGGCGCCGTTCGGCCGGCCTTCGGCGCGGCTGACCACCAGCAAGAAGGCGCCGATGCAACGTCACGAAGGCGGCTACTACATTCGTCTGCTTGCGGTCGACAAACCGGGCACCGCCGCGACAATCGCCAAGCGGCTGGCGCAGCAGAACATCTCGCTCGAGTCGATCGTGCAGCGTCGCCGCGGCGAGCCGCCGCATGGCGGCGATGTCGCCGGCAGTTCGGGTCAGCCGGTGCCGGTGATCCTGATCACCTATGCGACCACCGAGGACGCCGTGCGCAAGGCGCTCGCCGCGGTCGGCCGCGACAAGGTGATCTTGGGCAAACCGCAGGTCATTCGGATCGAGAAAAACTGATACAATCATGCCCTATCGTCGCCACCCGCCGCGAGGCGAGGCGCAGCACGAGCAAGCGGCAAGACAGGCGCGAGGATGAAGACATGAACAAAGGGGAACGCAGAGCCGTGCCGTCGATCACCGTCCAGCCGGACCTGGCATTGGAACGCGTTCTCACGCTGGAGATCGTGCGGGTGACCGAGCGCGCGGCGGTGTCGGCGGCGCGCTTGTGCGGGCGCGGCAACGAGAAAGCCGCGGACCAGGCGGCGGTCGACGCCATGCGGCGCGAACTCAACAAGCTTCCCATCAACGGCACGATCGTGATCGGGGAGGGCGAGCGCGACGAGGCGCCCATGCTGTTCATCGGCGAAACGGTCGGCAACAAGAATGGGCCCCAGGTCGACATCGCAGTCGATCCGCTCGAGGGCACCACGCTGTGCGCCAAGAACATGCCGGGCGCCATCGCCACCATGGCCATGGCGGAAGCGGGCACGCTGCTCAACGCGCCCGACGTCTACATGGAAAAGATCGCGATCGGTCCCGGCTATCCGAAAGGCATCGTCGATCTCGATGCGCCGGCCGAGCAGAACATCCGCGAACTCGCCAAGGCCAAGGGCGTAGGGCCGGCCGAAATCACCGCGCTGATCCTCGACCGCCCGCGCCATGCGGATCTCATCGCGGGCGTGCGCAGAGCGGGCGCCGCGGTGCGGCTCATCACCGATGGCGACGTCGCGGGCGTGATCCACACCGCCGATCCCGCCGACACCGGCATCGACATTTATATGGGCGTTGGCGGAGCGCCCGAAGGAGTGTTGGCCGCCGCGGCGCTGCGCTGCATCGGCGGCCAGATGCAGTGTCGGCTCGTGCTCGACACCGAAGAAAAGCGCGAGCGGGCGGGGAAAATGGGCATCAAGGACCCGCGCAAGAAGTACGGGATCGGCGACCTGGTGAAGGGCGATTGCCTGTTCGCCGCGACCGGCGTCACCAACGGGGCGCTGCTCACAGGCGTGCGGTTCCGCAAGGACGTGATCGAAACCGAGACGGTGGTGATGCGCTCGATCACCGGCACGGTGCGCTGGATCAGAGGCGAGCACCGGCAACTCGAGAAGTTTCATTTGGATTGACGACAGGATACCAAACGATTTTCACGCATCACCCGTGCTGCCGCGCAGTTTTTTGGAAGAGCCGGCTCAAAATTTCACACAAAATGGCCCGGTCAACTGTCATGGCCGTGCCTCGAGGTTATAACGCGATGATTGCGCTCCAAGGTCCTCGTTCGGACCGCCGGCAACGGCGCGGAATCGCGGCAATCTTCGGCGCCGGCGTGGCCGCGCTCCTCGCTTCGTTTCCCTTCGACGTCGAAGCCGCGTCATGCGGCAGCTACCCGAAAGACATCCGCGCCGCCATCAAGAAGCACGTCGAGACGCTGCGCGCGCTCGAGCGCGAGACGACCGACCGCCTCAAGGGCCTCGATACGCGAACGTTCGACTATCTCGCCGCTCAAGCGCGCGCCGCGACCGGCGCGATTGCGGACAAGGACGCGCTGGCGGCGGAGGAGGAGCTCAGCCGATGCCGCGAGTCGATTCCGCCGGTGCGGCGCGTGTGCGCGCAGGCGGCGCAAGCGCTGGTCAGTTTGATCGAGGAGCAGGCGGCTGGAGCCGCGACTACCGCATCGAAGCAGCTTTATGCACAGGCCATGCCCCAATGCGAGCGATGGATGGGCTTTGCGCCTTTCATGACGGTGTTCAGGACCATCGACTGAGCTTGAAGAGGTGACGGGGCGTGCCGTCTCGCAACATTCATCTCGTCGGCAGCGTTCCGCTTGCCAATGCGTGTGATGTGTTCACGACCGTGAGTGCCGCGCTCGGGCCGCGCCTTCTGCGCATTCCCGATGGCGAGACCGGCGAGCGCAGCGATTGGATCGCGCACCTCGAGCCGGTATTCGCAAATCATCCGGCATTTGAGAAATCGGATGAGGTCTTTCGCCTGCACCCGACTGCGCCGCCGCGCACGCGCTACCGGCTCAAATCCGGCGCGTCGATGAAGGACGTGACGTTCGACAATCTGCTCTACGCGGAGACCGCGATCCGATCATACCGAGAGTTTTCTGAACTGAAACAGCGGGGGACCATTCCGGCCCACTGCCGTTTCCAAGTCGATCTCGTCCCCGCGCATTCGGTGATTTGGCTATTCGTGCAGGAGGACCTGCATCGCGCGCTCGATCCGATCTATAACGACGCGGTGCAACGCGAGGTCGATCGGCTCGCGGCAGTGATTCCGCACAATCAACTTGCCATCCAGTTCGACGTCGCCTCCGCCGTCTTCGCCCGGCTGCAGCTGAATGAACCCAATGCCTATGGGCAAAACAAGGAGGAGATGCTCAAGACATTCGGGACGATTTTGGTCGAGCTCGCCGATTACGTGCCGGCCGACATCGAGCTCTTGTTTCACTTCTGCTACGGCGATTCCAATCATCGTCACGTCGTCGAGCCTATCGACATGGGCGACATGGTTGCGCTCGCCAATTATCTTTCGCGCGCGATCAGCCGCCCCATCCAGTTGATCCATATTCCGGTTCCGCGCAATCGCGCGGACGATGGGTACTTCGCGCCGCTCGATCGGCTCGAACTTCGCCCCGAGACCGAGCTGTGTCTCGGCCTCGTGCATTACACCGACGGACTGATCGGCACGCGCCGGCGCCTGGCAACGGCACAAAAATATGTGAAAAACTTCTCGATCGCGACGGAATGCGGGTTCGGGCGCCAGCCGGCGGATACTATACCGGAGCTGTTGCGGATTCATGCCGCAGCGGCTGAATAGCGTAAGCAAACTGCCCGAGTCGCCGCATGGCTGCATCCGATGTCGAGGTCCGGGCCATCCGCGCGGATGAGCGCGCCGATTGGGAGCCGCTGTGGAAGGGCTACCAGGCCTTCTACAAGGTCGAGATCTCCGACGAGACTACGACCGTAACCTGGGCCCGCCTGCACGATCCGGCGGAACCGATGGCCGTGCTCGGCGCCTATGTGGGCGGGCACCTCTGCGGCATCGTGCACTACCTCTTCCACCGCTCGTGCTGGACGATCGGCAACTACTGTTACCTGCAGGACCTGTTCGTCGCCGAAAACGCACGCCATCTGGGAGTCGGACGCGCGTTGATCGCGGCGGTGGAAGAACGCGCGCGCCGCGCGGGAGCGAGCCGCGTCTATTGGCTCACCCACGAGAGCAATGCGGCCGCCCGAGCGCTCTACGACAAGCTGGCGGAGCGCTCCGGCTTCATCCAATATCGCAAGCTTTTCTGACGCGATTCGCGGGCCTGAGCATGACCATCGCCTTGACGGCACCGATCGTTCCGACGCGGCGCCTCTTTCTCGGGGTCGAGCGCTCGGTCTGCGGACGCGCCTGGCGCGACCGGCTCGACGAGCGAGACGCGGCGCGCGCGCTCGCGATCGCGCAGCGCCACCAAGATGTACCCGAGTTGCTGGCGCGCATTCTCGCCGGTCGTGGGGTCGAGGTGGACGAGGTCGCAAGCTTCCTCGATCCGACGGTGCGCGCGCTGATGCCCGATCCGCACACGCTCGCCGACATGCGCGGCGCCGCGACGCGGCTGGCTGACGCGGTCACGAGCGGTGAGACGGTCGCCATCTTGGGCGACTATGACGTCGATGGAGCGACATCGGCGGCGCTGCTCGGGCGATATCTGCACCATTGCGGCCTGCGCCCCATCGTCCATATCCCGGATCGCCTGTTCGAAGGCTACGGCCCCAATGCCGAGGCGGTTGGCGCGCTCGCCGCGCGAGGGGCAAGCCTCCTCGTCACCGTCGATTGCGGCACCACCAGCCACGAGCCGCTGGCGCAAGCGCGCAAGCTCGGCCTCGCCGTCATCGTGATCGACCATCACCAGGCCGATGAACGGCTGCCGGCGGCGCTCGCCGTCGTCAATCCCAACCGACTCGACGATCTATCGGCGCTCGGCCACCTCGCGGCCGTCGGCCTCGTGTTCATGACCGTGGTCGCGGTCAATCGCGAACTGCGCGCGCGTGGATTTTGGACGCCGGAGCGGCCGGAACCAGACCTCCTCGGGTTCCTCGATCTGGTGGCGCTCGGAACGGTCGCCGACGTGGTGCCGCTCAAGGGTCTCAACCGCGCTTTCGTCGCCAAGGGTCTGTTGGCGCTGCGCCGCCGCGACAATGCCGGGCTCACCGCCTTGATGGATGTCGCGCGCCTCGGCGGCCCGCCCGAGCCTTGGCATCTCGGCTTCCTCCTGGGACCGCGCATCAATGCCGGAGGCCGCATCGGCCGAGCGACCCTCGGGGTAGATCTGCTCATGCAGGACGATGTGTCCGAATGCGCGCGTCTCGCGGCCGAGCTCGATCGACTCAACCGCGAACGTCAAGCGATCGAACTCGCCACCTTGGCGCAGGCCGAGGCCGAGGCCATGGCTGCGCTCGGTGTCGAGGAGAAGGGCGCCGTCGTCGTGACCGCCGCCGATGGCTGGCATCCGGGCGTGGTCGGCCTCGTGGCCGCGCGATTGAAGGAGCGGTTCGGACGGCCCGCTTTCGCCATCGCCCTCGAGCCGGGCGGCATCGGCACCGGCTCCGGGCGTTCGATCGCCGGCGTCGACCTCGGCCGCGCCGTGCGCCACGCCGTGAGCACGGGTCTCGTCATCAAAGGCGGCGGCCACGCCATGGCAGCCGGTGTCACGCTGCGCAAGGATACGCTGAGCGCGTTCCGCGCCTATCTCGAAGATGCGCTCGCGGGCGCGGTCGAAGCTGCGCGGCGCGAGGATGCGCTGCTGATCGACGGCGCGCTCACCGCCGCTGCCGCCAACGACGACGCCGTGGCGACGCTCGCGCGCGCGGGTCCGTTCGGCGCGGGCAATCCGGAACCGGTCATCGCGCTGCCTGCCCATACCCTCGTCTATGCCGAAGAGGTCGGGCAGTCCCATATGCGTGCGCGGTTGCGTGCCGGCGATGGCTCGATCATCAACGCCATTGCGTTTCGCGCCGCCGGACAAAAGCTCGGGATCGGGCTCGGGCAGAGCCGCGGGCGATCCGTGCACGCCGCCGGCACGTTGTGCCTCGACCGCTGGAACGGTGTCGAACGGGTGCAGCTGCGGATGATTGATATAGCGCCGGCTGACGCCAGCCTCGGCATTCATTAACATCGTTCATGCCCGTCCTAGGGGTCGGCAGAAGTCGGTCCCAGCGCACGCTCAGCCGGAGGCACCCTGATGGCAACCCAACTTTCGCGTCGCTTCGTCATCGCGGGCGCCACCGCAGCCGGATCGACTATCATCGTGAAGCCGACGCGCGCCGCCGACCATAAGTTCGTGCAGTATCACAATCAGCCGGCCGGCGGCACGCTGCACAAGAATCTCGTCGCCATGTGGGATGCGGTTCGCGCCGAGACCAACGGCCGCGTCGAGACGACCGTGTACCCCGAAAACAACAAGATTGCGGGCGGCGATCCCGAGGCGCTGAAGAAACTCCTCGCCGGCGAAATCCAGTTCTTCACTCTCATGGGCGGCATCATCGGCACGGTCGTGCCGGTGGCGGAGGCCCAACAGGTACCATTCGCCTTCAAGTCGGCGCCGGAGGCGCACAAGGCGATCGATGGGCCGTTCGGCCGCTATATCGGCGAGGAGATGGCGGCCAAGGGCATGTATCTTTTTCCCGTTGCCGGCTTCGACAACGGCATGCGGCAGGTGACGACCGTCAACCGCCCGATCGCGAAGCCGGACGATTTCGCCGGTATGAAGATCCGCGTTCCGCCGGGGCAGATGATCTTCGACACTTTCGCGGCGTTCGGGGCGCAGCCGATCACGACGCCCGCCAATCAAATCTACGACGCCCTCAAGAGCGGCAGAGTCGAGGCGCAGGAGAATCCGCTGGCGATCATGCAGGGATACAAGCTCGACGAGATGGTGAAGTATGTCAGCATGACCAACCATATGTGGTCGGGCTTCAACCTGATGGCGCACTTGAGCACGTGGACGGCGCTCCCCGACGAGATCAAGGGCGTGATCGAGAACAACGCCGCAAAGTATGTGCGCCAGCAGCGCGAGGAGCAGGGCAGGCTCAATGCCGGCCTGCGGGATACTTTTGCCGCGCGAGGGATCGCGTTCAACGAGGTCGACCAGGCGGCGTTCCGTGCGCGTCTTCCGGGCGTCTATGTGACCTGGAAGGACAAGCTCGGCAATAAGTGCTGGAGCTTGCTCGAAGCCGAGGTCGGAAAGCTGGGATGATAGCCGGCCATCGCCGGCGCAGGCGGGCGATGGACAAACGCGACACCTTCTCAGGTCGAATATTCCCGCCCAGCCGCGCCTGACTTGCAGAAAGATCGAGGACGATGTCGAAACTTAAGCTCTCCGTCGCGGTCGGCAACTACGACCGGGTGCGTCCGCTCATGGACGGCGCGGTGCAGATCGACGGCGTCGATCCGGTGTTTATGAACCTGCCGCCCGAGGAAATCTTCTTCCGTGCCTTTCGCGGCAAGGATTTCGACATCTGCGAATTGTCGATGTCGAGCTTCGCGGTAAAGACCGCCGAACGCAATTGCCCCTATGTGGGAGTGCCGGCGTTCGTGTCCCGCGCCTTCCGTCACAACTCGATCTACGTGCGCAAGGATCGCGTCAAGTCGCCCGCCGATCTCAAAGGCAGGCGCGTCGGGCTGCCGGAATATCAGCTCACCGCCTGCGTGTGGGCGCGCATCATTCTGGAAGACGACCACGGCGTGAAGCCGTCCGACATTGTCTGGGTGCGGGGCGGGATCGAGCACCCCGGCCGGCCGGAGAAGATCGCCATCAAGCTCCCAGCCGGCGTGCGCATGGAGGACGCGCCGCCGGACGTCACCATTTCCGAACTCTTGGAGCGCGGCGACATCGACGGCTTCATCGCGCCGCGCGTGCCGAGCCTCGCGGGCAGGAAGAATCCCCATATCGGTTGGCTGTTTCCCGATCCGATCGCCGCCGGCCGCGATTATTTCATGCGCACAGGCATCTTTCCCATCATGCATATCGCCGGTATCCGACGCGAACTCGTCGACCAGCACCCGTGGCTACCGGCGGCGGTGCTCAAGGCGTTTCAGCAGGCCAAGGCCAAGTGCCTCGAGGCGCTCGAAGACACCGCCGCGAGCAAGGTGACGCTGCCCTTCGTCGAGGAGCAGCTGCGCGCCGCGCGCGAGTTCATGGGGCGCGACTTCTGGTCCTACGGGCTCGCGCCCAACCGCAAGGAGCTCGAGACCTTCCTGCGTCACCACCATGCGCAGGGTCTTTCCTCACGACTGGTGTCGCCTGAAGAGCTGTTCCATCCCTCGACCCACGAAAGCTTTGCGATCTAGCCAATCGCGGGCGAGAGCGTCACTTCTTCTCGGTTCCGCGCAGCATGGCCGCGGTCGCGACCGCCGAATAGCCTGGTTCGACCCGCACATCGACCACGGCCACCTGGCCCGCCTCGACCGCCGCGATCGCCTTCTCGAAGGTCGGCACCAGATCGGTGGTCTTGGTCACGGGGTCGAATCCAACCGCTCCCTGTGCCCGTCCGAGCCCGGCACAATCGATGTCGGGATCGGAGATGCGCTGCCCGATCCAGCGGTTCTCCGGCGGCCGATTGCGCAGGCGAGCGACGCGCTCCTGATGCAGCTCGTCGTTGAAGAACGAACGGTTGTTGCAGACGACCACAAGCAGCGGAATGCGGTAGTGCACCGCGGTCCAGAGCGCGGTCGCGCCCATGCAGAAGTCGCCGTCGCCGCAGATCGCGACCGGCAGCCGTCCCGAGCCTTTGAGCGCCAGCGCGGCGCCGACGGAAATGCCGGGCCCGCCTCCGACGCCGCCGCCGCCCTCCGAGCCGATGTAATCGAGCGGATGACGAAACGGCCAGGTGGCGCCGTTCCACGAGAGCGGCAGGTGCGTGAGGGTGACCTCGCGTTCGCCGACCGCCGCCTTGAGCGACCGCGCGAGGTCGTCGACCCGGAGCGGGCCGCTCGCCGGTTGGTATGTTTCCGCCCTTGCCTTCACCGCCGCGGGCTTGCGCGCCTTGGCGCCGCCGAGCGCGGCTAGCAGTTGCGGCACGGCCTCGTCGGGCGTCGTCGGCAACTGCAGATCGACCGGCGGCAGGCCTTCGTAATCCATGCTCCAGCCGTTGTGGATGTGGAAGTCGGCGCTGACATTGATGATCTTCGCCTTCGGCGCCTCGTGGCCGAGCGCGTTGCGCAGGCCGCCCGCGAGGTCGACCCAGTCGAGCGCAAGGATCACGTCGGCCGCTTTGATGGCCTCAATCGCCTCGGACACCATCGCGTTCGACGCCGGGGCGCCGGCGTGGAGCGGGTGATCGGTCGGGAAGCCGCAACCGATCTTGAGGTCGCTGATCACTTTGGCATTGAGCGCCTCTGCGAGCGCGACACGGTCGTTCCAGCCGTCGACGCTGCGTGACACGCGCCCCATCAGGATGACGGGGTGGTGCGCGGCCTTGAGGATCGCCGCCGCGTCCTCGATGAGTTCGGCCGACGCTGCGGGATCGGCGAGCGGCATGAAACGGGCGGCCTCGATCGGCGCGAGCGGCTCCGCCAGCCTTGCCTCCTGCATCTCGGCATCGAGATTGATGTAGACCGGCCCTTTGGGCGCTGTGTCCGCGATCCAGGTGGCGCGTATGAGCGCCTCGCGGGCGGCGGCGGGGGAGGCGGGCTGGTCGTCCCATTTGGTGTAATTGCGAACGATCGCTCCCTGATCGCGCGCGGTGTGAATCCAGTCGATCCAAGGCCGGCGCTTGACGGCGTCCACCGGACCGGTCGCGCCGAGGACGACGACCGGCTGGCGATCGCACCAAGCGTTGAAGATCGCCATGGTGGCGTGGAACAGCCCGACATTGGAATGCACGGCCGCGGCCATGGGCTTGCCGGTTACCTTGGCGTAGCCCTGGGCGACGGCGACCGCGCTTTCCTCGTGCAGACAGAGCAGCATCTGCGGCGTCTCGTTGCCCAGGAAGTTGACGATCGAATCGTGCAGCCCGCGATAGCTCGCGCCGGGATTGAGCGCGATGTAGGGAATTTCGAGCGCGCGCAGCGTGTCGGCAACCACGTCGCTGCCGAAAGCAGGCGCGTTCGTGCCGGTGAGATTGGCCGGGCGCTCGAGCGCGCGCAGCGAGGGATGGGCGGCACTCGCAGGCTTTCCGGCGGCGTGCGCCACCTTGGCTTTTGCGGTCGTCACGGGGATGATCCTTGGGTTCTCCGAAAGGAGCCCCATAGAACCGGATCAGAGGCCTTGGCGCAACCGCGCCAGAAGCTTCACGCCGGCATAGCCGTCCGCGGGCTGCATGCCGGCCTTGCGCTGGAAATTGCGCACCGCAATCATGGTGTCGTTGCCCACGCGCCCATCGGTGCCGCCGGTGTCGAAGCCGAGGTCGGTCAGGCGCTTCTGGATTTCCTGCACTTCCGCGAGCGTCGGCGTGCGCTCCCCGCCGGGGAAGGACTGTACCAGCGGCCCGCCGCCCATGATGCGGTCGCCGAGATGCACGATCGAGAGCGTATAGTTCATCGACGGGTTGTAGGAGCGCACGGCATAGAAATTCGGACCGAGCAGGAACGCCGGTCCGCCCGGCACCGGCACCCAAAGCTTTGCCGATGCATTGGGCTGCGGAAACGCGGTGCCGTCGGCGCGCGTCACGCCGGCCTTCTGCCAGCTTTCGTAGGTTCGTAACGCCGCTTTGCCGCTCATCCCGCCAGCCCCGCGCACTTCGTAGCCCCAGTGCTCGCCAGGGCGATACTTGCCGCGCTTGACGAGATATTGCGCCGTGCCGGCGAGCGCGTCGTCGGGCTTGCCGAAGGGCGAGGCCCGCCCGTCGCCGTCATAGTCGAGGCCGACATTGAGCCATACCTCGGGCATCCACTGGGTATGGCCCATGGCGCCCGCCCAGGAGCCGCGCATCTCCTCGGGCGTGCTCCAGCCGCGCTCGATGATGACGAGTGCGTTGAGCAGTTCCTGCTCCCAATAGGCGCGACGGCGCGGCTCGCCCCACGCGAGCGCCGCGAGCGCGGGGATGACCGGGCGCATGTGGTTCTTCTGCACGTCCGGATCGCCGAAGGCCGATTCGATGCCCCAGAGCCCGAGCATGATCCCGCGGTCGACCCCGTAGTCCTTCTCGATGCGGGCAAAGAGCGGCGCGTATTCCTTCGCCTTCTCCTTGCCGGTCGTGATGCGCCAGTCGGAGACGCGGCGATTGAGATATTGCCAGAGCTGTTCGTTGAATTCGGGCTGGGAGCGGATGAGCTCAAAAACTGTCGTATCGGGTTTGATATTGCCCATAACCCGTGTGTACGTGGCGTCGGATATGCCACGTGCGCGCGCCCGCGCGCGGAAGGCTGCGACCCACTGGTCGAATGACGATTTGCTTGCCTGCGCGCGTGCCGTTGCGCTCCACGTTGCCGCGGCCGCCGCCAACATGGACAGACAGGCTCGCCTTGACAGGGGAGGGTTCGTCCACTCGCTCATCGCGCCGTGTCCCGGGTTCCTTTGGCGGCGGCGATTCTACAGCCGTTTCTGTCGGCTTTGCGGCCGCGGCCGCGGGCGGCACAGGGGCCACAGCGGGCAGCGGCTTGGCGGGGATCGAGGCGGTCGGGAGGTCGTCTTTGACGTCTTGTTCCTTGATTTCCTCGCCGCGGCCGCGGATCAGCCGCTCATATGAGGCCACCAGCGTCATGTAGGGATTGACGAAGACCCAGCCGTATTTCGTCGGCACCTGCAGGTCGAAGTGAAGGTGATAGGTGGTGGCGCGCTCGCGCCGGAAGAAGTTGCCGACCTTGCCGATGACCTCGCCCTCGTGCACGAAGCGACCGCTCACCAGGCCGTCGGCGTTGAACTGCTTGGGCAACATGTGCAGGTAGCGGAAGCGCAGGCGCTCGTTGGGCGCGTTGACCACGATGTAAAGCGCCTCCTGGGTGGGTGCGCGCAGCACCACGCCGTCGCGCACGGCGACCACGTCGTGCAGATAGGGCTCGCAGCGGTTCGCCCCCTCGATGCGCTGCTTGCAGAAGGCCGGGCGGATGTCTTGCCCCTGGTGACCGAGACCCCCGGGACACTGCCCGACATAGAAGTTGCGGGTCTCGCAGAAATTGTCCCGCCACGGATAGGAGTAATTCTCAGGGGCCGATTCATCCAAAACCA
>VAZL01000278.1:16210-16653 GCA_005883445.1 Alphaproteobacteria bacterium
AGCCGGTGCCGGGAAGGATGTCGCCCGGGCTGTAGTAGGTGAAGACCGTGGACTGTTCCGCAGGCCGATCGATGGTATCGGCGGCGATCGCCTCCGGTTGGGTCTGCGGCGTGCCGCCCGCGATGCGCAGCGACTTGAGAAAGCGAATCGCAACCTTGTCGGCGTCGCGGCATGACATTTTGCGGAACCGCAACCTGCCGTCGGAGCATTCGATCGCGACGACATAGGGCACCCCGTAGCGCACGAAGGTGTAGCGCACGTAGTTTTCGAGAAACATGCGGCGGATGCCGGGGAATTCATCGAGGCCATGGACCGGCCATCCGACCATGCCTCGAGGCTCGTCGAGCTCGTAAACGAGCGCGGAGCCTCCGATGTGGATGTAGATCGTATCGGGAAAGCCTACTCCCAATTCGCGCATCTCCTGCGCGCGGGCGACGACTACG
>VAZL01000218.1 GCA_005883445.1 Alphaproteobacteria bacterium
AACGCCCCCGTCGGTTGCGCTCTTGATGTGGTGAACGCCCGCCTGAGCGCGCGCGATCAAGCTGCGGATCACGCCCTCGTCCGCTGCGGCCAGAATGCGCGCCACGGTCATTTTCCTCCGGCGATGCGGCCCGGCCTCCTTTCCGTTGCGCTGACGAGGCCTGCACTTGGCGCTAGCGGGCCTGCGTTAACGAATTCGCTGGAATGGGAAAAACCGATTACCTGCGCATGGCGGGCTTGCTCGCCCGGGCACGTGCAGCAAAGGCAGGGGTCGGACCGCGCGCTCGCTGCTATAAGGCCGGGTCGAGGCAGGCTGCCACACGGCGGTCCCGCCGGACGGCGCGCGCTTTTTGGGGAGAGGCAAGTGGTCCGGTTCGAGCACGTAGGATTGCGCTATGGCCTCGGGCCCGAGGTCCTGCGGGATCTTACGTTCCGCATCGATTCGCATTCGTTTCAGTTCCTCACCGGCCCCTCGGGGGCCGGCAAGACCTCGCTTTTGCGTCTGTTGTTCCTCTCGCTGCGGCCCACGCGGGGGCTGGTCACGCTGTTCGGCCACGATACCGCCACGCTCAGCAAGGACGACCTCGCTGCGCTGCGGCGGCGCATCGGCATCGTGTTTCAGGATTTCCGGCTGCTCGACCACATGACGACCTTCGAGAACGTGGCTTTGCCGTTGCGGGTGATCGGCCAAAGCGAGGACAGCTATCGCGAGGAGGTGGTCGAACTGCTGAACTGGGTCGGGCTCGGCGATCGCATTTCTGCGCTACCGCCGGTGCTCTCGGGCGGAGAGAAGCAGCGCGCGGCGATCGCGCGGGCGGTGATCGCGCGGCCCCAGCTTCTGCTCGCCGACGAGCCCACGGGCAATGTCGATCCCAATCTGGCCAAGCGGCTGTTGCGGCTATTCGTCGAGCTCAACAAATCCGGGACTTCGGTCGTCATCGCCACCCACGACATTGCGCTGATGGATCAGTTCGACGCGCGCCGTCTCGTACTGCACCAGGGTCGCCTGCATGTCTACGACTGACGCGACCACGAAAGCGGGCCAACAACGCGAACCCGACGCGCCGGCCGCTCCTTCGGCCCAGCCGCTGCCGCGCTTCGAGACGTCGATCGTGCCGCGGGCAACGATTTCCGGGCGCGCCCTGGTCGCGGTCGTCGCCATCATGACTTTTCTCGCCTCGCTGACGACGGGCGCGGTCCTGCTGGTGTGCGCCGCCGCGAACGAATGGCAAGCCGACGTGGCGCGCGAGGTCACGATCCAGATCCGCCCGGTCGCCGGGCAAGACATGGAGATCGAGGTTCTCAAGGCCGTCGTCATCGCGCGTGCCTCCGTCGGCATCGCGGAGGTGCGACCCTATTCCAAGGAAGAAACGGCGCACCTGCTCGAGCCGTGGCTGGGAAGCGGAGTTCAGCTCGATGATCTGCCGGTCCCGCGCCTCATTGTCGTGCGGATCGCGCCCGGCGCCGCGCCCGACCTCGCACAACTGCGCCAAACGCTCGGCGAGCAAATCCCGGGCGTGAGCCTCGACGACCATCGCAGCTTTGTCGAGCGTATGCGCGCCATGTCCAGAGCGGTCGTTGCCCTCGGCATCGGCGTGCTCGTGCTCGTCTTCGCCGCCACCGTGCTCTCGGTCGCCTTCGCCACCCGCGCCGCCATTGCGACCAATCGCCCGGTGATCGAAGTGCTGCATCTCATCGGGGCCAAGGACAGCTTCATCGCGGCGCATTTCCAGCGACATTTTCTGCAATTGGGCCTGAAGGGGGGACTGATCGGTGGCGGCAGCGCCATCGCGCTGTTCGCGCTCGCCGGCCTCGCGAGCCGCTCCTTCGTCGGCACGGCGGGGGGCGATCAGTTTGCAGCTTTGTTCGGCGTGTCGTCGATCGGGGTGCAGGGCTATTTGGCGGTGGTGGCGCAAGTCGGCCTGATCGCCCTCGTCACTGCCGCGACCTCGCGCCATACGGTCAAACGCACGATCGAAACCATTCATTAGCTAACTTGCGGGCAGCATCGCCACCGGCCGCCGAATATTGCGCTATGATTGCGCAGGATGGAGAAGAGATGCCGACGGTTGGATGCCATACCGATGATGACGGAGTCGCCGGGAGGACAGGTTCGACCGAACGCTCCGCGCCGCGTCCGTTGCTGTGGCGCCTCACCTGGTCGACGCTCGTGCTCTGCGCGTCCGTCGTGCTGCTGGTGGGGCTCGGATTTCTTTGGTTCATCCGGCAGGTGCCGGCCGTGGAAGTCACGCTCACCCGCGATGCCGATGGCATCGTTGCGTTGACGGGGGGCGCTTCGCGCATCGCCGATGCGATCGAGTTGTTGGCATCGGGGCGTGGCAAGCGGCTTCTCATTAGCGGCGCGTATCGCGCGACCAATTCCACCGCAATCTCCCGCCTCAACCCGGAATTCGAGCGCTGGGTGCGTTGCTGCGTCGATTTCGATCGCTCTCTCAATACGCTGGGCAACGCGATCGAGACCAAGCGCTGGGCCGAACATCGCGGTTTCCGCTCGCTCATCGTGGTGACGTCGAACTATCACATGCCGCGCGCGCTCGCCGAGATCGCGCACCAGCTGCCCGACGTTGTGCTCGTGCCCTTTCCGGTGGTGACGGACCGCCAGCGTGTGGAGCCGTGGTGGACAGACGGGGTGGCCGCGCGGCGAATGGTGACGGAATACGTGAAATATGTTTTCGTCAAGCTTCGCATGGGGCTAAAACCCAGCGCTGGCAGTCAAGGGGCGAGCTAGCTCGTCAAACTGCGTCGCGCCCTGGCTGCGCGCGCAGCCGGTGAGTAAGATCAGCCCGCCTCCAGGCCCCTCTCGTCACTGCTCGGTCGGGCAATGAGGAGGCAACGTTGCTGCCGTTGCGGGTTTGCTCGTGCTCGTCATTCGGTCCCTCGTCTTCAATCTGCTGTTTTACCTCAACCTTCTTGCGCAGATCATCGCGGCGTTGCCGACGCTACTGATGCCGCGCTGGGGCATCATCGCCGTCGCTACGTTCTGGGCCCGCACCAACCTGTGGCTGCTGCGCGTGATCTGCGGCATCAAGGCCGAGTTCCGCGGCCTGGAAAAAATCCCGCCGGGGCCGCTGCTCGTCTCTTCCAAGCACCAGTCGCTGTGGGAGACGTTTGCACTGCTGCTGATCTTGCCGGACGCGGCATACATCATGAAGCGCGAACTGCTGTGGATCCCATTCTTCGGATGGTATGCCTGGAAAGCCGGTATGATCCCGGTCGATCGCAGCAAGGGCTCGCAAGCGCTCGTCGACATGAACGCGTGCGCGCGCCGAGAGCTGGCACGCAATCGCCAGATCATCATCTTTCCGGAAGGTACCCGCCGGCCCCCCGGCGCCGAGCCGAGATACAAGTACGGCGTGGTGAGTCTCTATTCGGCGATGGACGTTCCGTGTCTGCCGATCGCCCTCAATTCCGGCCTGTTCTGGCCGCGACGCTCGATGCGCCGCTATCCCGGGACGATCCGGGTCGAGGTGCTGGATCCGATCCCGCCGGGTCTCGGCAAGGAAGCCTTCTTCCAGCGGTTGCAGCGTGATGTCGAAGCTGCGACCGCGCGCCTCGTCGCCGAGGGTGAGCGCGAGCTCACCTAGAACGGAACGAGAGACGCCTCGCTCGCGCTGTCACCTTGAGGCGGCTCATGCCCATCAAGGGACATCTTGAGCGCTGCTGAAGAATGCGTTGCAACGCTTACCGTCTCAGGATGACGAGTTCGCCGCCACTCCCGCTTCGTGTATCCCGGCGAGCCGCTGGGCGATGAGATGCAGCGCCGTCTCGCGATAGCCGAGCTGCTCGAGCGCTCCGACCGTTGCGATGACGTAGTCGCGGTTGGCGCCGGACTGGCCGTGACCTTGGCGCACGTGATGCAATTGCTGCTCGAGCGAGAGCCGTCCGGCATATTGCGCGTGTCCACGGTCGACCATGTAGCACAGCGCCGGCACCCGCCGCTCGGGCTCGCGCTTGAGCCAGATCGGGCGCATGTCGCCGCGGTTGGCCGCGGTCACGCGATAGGCGATGCCGCGACAGGTTCCACCGCGGTCGAGGCCGAGCACGAGACCCGGCCGCTCCGGCGTCCCGCGGTGGACGAAGGAATAGACGCAGAGCGCCCGATGCGCGCCGACGAGCCTCGCCTCGACGCGCTCGGAAAACGGAAAGTCGGGCCGCCACATCAGCGAGCCATATGCGAACACCCAGAGGTCTTCGGTCGCGTGGGCGGGATTCGGATCCATGGGGTGTGATATCAAAGAACGCGGCGCTGCGCGCAAGTCGGGAACCGCAGGAGTGCGTTGACTTTTGAAACGCCGCAATCGCTGATTTGGAGAGGGCGCGCCGGGGAAGGCGCCACGAGACTTGGCAGGCACAGGAGCGCCATGATGTCTCAGTCCGCGTTCCCCGTGTCCGCTCCACGGCGCCGCTGGCTGCTGTTTCTCCCGTTTGCGCTGGTGCTGCTGCTGGCAGCGGCCTGGACCGGAGTATGGTTCTATGCCGCCGCGCGCGCGGAGGCGGAGATCGCCGTATGGCGCGAGCGCGAACGGCAGGCCGGCCGGGCGCAAGACTGCGCCTCCCATTCGATCGGCGGCTATCCGTTTCGCATCGAAGTGCGTTGCGGCGGCGCCAGTTTCGAGCTCAGGGGCAGGCCCACGCTGCAGCTCAAGCTTCCGCTCGCTGTGGTCGCCGTCCAGGTCTATGACCCAAAGCTCCTGATCGGGGAGTTTACCGGACCGCTCGAAATCTCCGAGCCGGGAGGTCCCCCCGCCGGCATCGTCAATTGGACTTCGGCCCAGGCCAGCGTGCGTGGCCTGCCAGCGGGCGTGGAGCGCGCTTCGCTTGCGCTCGTGGAGCCGACCGTCCGCGATCCCAGCATCGCCGCCAACGACGCCGTGTTCAGGGCGCGGCGATTGGAGCTGCACGGCCGCCCGGTCGCAGGCTCCACTGCCGACAATCCGTTCGTCGAAACCGCGCTGCGGCTCGAAGCGGCCGTCGCGGACAAGCTCCATCCACTGGCCGCCAAGCCGATCGATGCCGACATCGCCGCCATACTGCGCGGCGTGAACGATATCTCGCCCAAGCCCTGGGCGGCGCGGTTTAGAGAATGGCAGGCCCGCGACGGCCAGATCGAGATCACCAAGGCGCGCCTGGCGCAGGAGGACGTGATCGCGGTGGGGACCGGCGTCCTCAAGCTCACCCCGCGCGGCGGTCTCGACGGCGATCTCAAGGTGACCGTCGTCGGTATCGAAAAGGTCCTCAAGATGTTCGGCATCGAACGCATGATGTCGGAAGGGCAGATCGGGGCAACGTTCAACGCGCTCGATCGATTGATGCCCGGGCTCGGCGGGATCGCGCGCCAAAGCGCGGCTCCCGGCCTGGTCGCGGCGCTCGGCCAGCGCACCGAACTCGAGGGCAAACCGGCGGTGGCGTTTCCGATGCGCTTTGTGGATGGCGCGGTTTTCCTCGGGCCGTTTCAGGTGGGCATGGTGTCGCCGCTGTTCTGAGCGCCGGAACGGCATAGGCCTCGAAAGCGTTCGTTTACAAAAGCCGGCGAGCGCGTTTCTCCCGAAGCGCTAGCCGACGTGGAATGAGCAACGGAGGGAGCCATGCAGACCGACACGTCGACTCGTCAGTCCCATAGCTTGATTGCCAGCGACCGGGTTGAAGGCACCCCGGTGCGTCGTTCCGACGGTGGCAAGATCGGCACCATCGAGCGCCTTATGATCGATAAGCTCAGCGGCAACGTTGCTTATGTGGTGCTCAGCTTCGGCGGCTTCCTCGGGATGGGACAGAAGCATCTGCCGATCCCCTGGGCGCGCCTGACTTACGATCGCGCGCTCGGCGCTTACCACCTCGATCTCACCGAGGAGAATTGAAGCGCGCGCCGTCGTTTGCCGCCGGGGAGGACTTCGACTGGGGCGACCGCAGTCGCGAAATCGAGATCCACAACTACTACCGCGTGCCGCCGTATTGGGGCGCCTATTAGACCGCTTGCGTGCGAACGCAATGCCACGG
>VAZL01000219.1 GCA_005883445.1 Alphaproteobacteria bacterium
CGAGGGGACTCATCGCCCGCGCATGATACGTTATCGCGAGGTGCCTTACATGAACGTGCCGCAAACTCGGAGCGCTCCCTCTCCCCATTGGGGAGAGGGTGGGGGTGAGGGCGGTTACCGGCGGTATTGATGGATCCGACCCCCTTACCCATTCCTTCGTGTTGCAAAAGAGAGTAGCCCTCTCCCCAGCGGGGAGAGGGCACGAGCGGCAATAGTGCGTCGGCGGCATGTGACACAGCAGAGGTAAAGCAACCGACGGTCGAGCAGGAGCCGCAAGCGACATTACGCGTTGGTGTCTGGATGAAACCTCCCGCAACACACCACACCGCTATTTGCGCGATAATCGCATTTTGCATCATCGCGGCGGTTGGCGCGACGCCTGCGCGCGCGCAAACGGCTGCCGCCGACAATTCCGCGATCTACATGGACCAGGGCGCCGACCGCGGCGAGCGGCTGATCGCCAAGGCGCGCGAGGAGGGCACGCTCACGCTCTACACCTCGATGGCGACGACCGAATCGGGGCCGCTCGCCCTAGCCTTCGAGAAGAAATACGGCGTCAAGGTCCAAGTCTGGCGCGCGCTCAGCGAGAACGTGTTGCAGCGCGCGCTCACCGAGGCGCGCGGCGGCCGCCGCAGCATGGACGTGGTCGAGACCAACGCGCCCGAGGTCGAGGCGCTCGCGCGCGAAGGGGTGGCGGCGCAGTTCAACAGCTCCCATATCGCCGATCTGCCGGCCTGGGCGATCCCGGCGCACCGGCGCTGGTTCGGCGACCGCGCCAATCTCTGGGTCGTGGGCTACAACACCGACAAGATCAAGCGCGAGGAGCTGCCCGCGGCGCTCGAGGGCTTCGCCGATCCGCGATGGAAAGGACGCCTCGCGCTCGAGGCGACCGACAGCGACTGGATGTACGGGGTCGTGAGCTTCATGGGCGAGGCGCGCGGACTTGAGTTCTTCCGCCGGCTCGCGGCCTTGAAGCCGGAGATGCGCAAGGGCCACGTCCTGGTGGCGCAGCTCGTGGCCGCCGGCGAATTGCCGCTCTGCCTGACGACCTACAGCGGCAACGCCAACTCTATCAAGGCGAAGGGCGGACCGATCGATTGGGCCGCGGTCGAGCCGCTGGTCGGGCGCCCGCAGGCGATCGCGGTGGCGGCGAACGCGCCGCATCCGAATGCGGCGCTGCTGTTCGCCGACTTCGTGCTCTCGCCCGAGGGGCAGCAGCTCCTCGGCGACTTGGGCCGCGTACCCTCGAGCCGAACGCAGACGACGCTGCTCGATACGCACAAATACGTCATGGTCGATCCGATCAAATCGCTCGCCGAGGCGCCGAAATGGGAGGCGCTGTGGAACGAGCTGTTCCTGAAGTAGCTTGAGCGGCGAAGAGCGGCGCCGGAGGGGATCCACCGTGTTCGTCCCGCTCCATCCCGCAAAACGAAACGGGCGCGCTCATCGCGCGCCCGTGCGTGTTGACGGCGCGCGCGCTCGCTCAGTTGAAACGGCCAGCGGCGTGGGCGAGCATGGTGTAGACCTTGCCCGTGTCCGAGGTGAGATAGCCGCGCGCCAGCATCTGGCCGCGGTCGTCGCGCGACACCTCGTCGAGCAGCCGCTCGAACTCGCCGATGTAGCGGTCGACGGTGCGCCTGAAATCGCTATCGGCCCGATAGCGCTTGCGGATTTCCTCGAACGCCTTCTGGCCCTGCATGGTGTAGAGCTTGCGCGTGAATACGTTGCGTTCGCCGCGCTTGTAGCGATCCCACAGCTCGGCCGCCGCGTCGTGGTCGATCATGCGGGCGATGTCGACGGCGAGCGAATCGAGCGAGTCGATGGTGTGGCGCTCCGGGCGCGCGGCCTCGGGCGGCGCTTCGCGCGGGGGCGGCGCTTCGCGTGGCGGCGGAGCCTCGCGCGCGGGCGCCTCGGCCTCGTGCGAGGCGCGCGTGAGCAGCTCGGAGAGCCAGCCCGTGCGCCCGCCGCCGGCCTGGGCGGGACTGAGCGCGGGCGCCTCGGCGCGGCGCGCCGGCATGACCGGCGGCGCGGCCACGCCGGTGATGTCCGCGCGCTGGCGGACGGGCTCCGGCCGCGGGCTGCCGTTGGTGCGCGGCGGCTCCTCGTGGGCGACGCGACGGAGAGCCGTCTCCACCGGCTCCGCCCGGCGCGCCACCGGCTCGACCGGCTCCATCCGGCGCGCCGCCGGCTCGATCGCGTCGAGGCTGCGGCTGTGGCGGGCCACGATCCGGTTGAGCTCGGCCAGCGCCTCGATCTGATCGACGATGACGCGCCGCATGTGGGAGGCGGTGTCCGCGGTCTCCTGCGGCAGCTCGAGAATGCCCTTGCGCAGCTCGGCGCGCGTGCCCTCGAGCTCGCGACGCATCTCGGCGGCCATCTGCTTCAACTCGTCGAGCACGTCGGCGAAGCGTTGCGCGGCCTGCGAGAGCATGCCATGCGACTCTTCGCTCGCCTGCTCGTAGATGCTGCGCATCGCCTCGCTCAGGCGCGTACGCTCTTCCTCGGCGCCGCTGCGGATCGCTTCGAAATTCTCGGCGATCGCCTGGGCGCCCGTGGTCGCGGATTCCGCGGTCACGCGGGCGATGTCGCGCGCGCGCTCGCCCGCGGTTTCGAACGACTGGTCGAGCACGCCGGCAAAGCGCGTGAGCCGCTCTTCCAGATCGCCGGCCTTGCCGTCGAGCGCGGTGGCGAGCTGTTCCAGCGAGGTGCTGCGCTCGGCCAGCGCGCTGTCGGTGCGCTGATTGCTGACGTCGATCAGCGCGACCGCTTCCGCGAGCGAGCGAGCATGCGCGTCGAACTGGCCCGCGACCTGGCTCAGATCGTTGAGCGTCTGCGCGGACATCGCTTGGAAGCTCGCGATGTTGCGCTCGACGTCGCTGTTGGCCGTGCCGGCCTTCTGCGCGACGTCGTTCATGGCGGCGACGAACTCGGAGACCCGCGTGACCAGCGTGCTCTCGATGTCGCTCATGTTCTCGTGCGCGCCGCTGAGCACCTCCTGCAGCAGAATGTTGGCCTCGCGCAGGCGCTCGTAGAGTGCGGTCGTGTCCGACCGCAGCATGTTTTGCGTCTCCTGGATCTCGGTGACGGCGCTTGACGCCGTCTGCCTGGACTGCTCGACCGCCGCGTAGGTGGTCTCCTGCAGCTCCTTGAGCGTGCGGGCGATGGTCTTCGCCGCGCTTTCGGTGGCCATTTCGGCGGTTTCGCGCAGTTCCTTGATCGAACGGCTGACGGCTTCGCCGGTCGTTTCGGCCGCCGCGATGTGGCTCGTCTGCAAATCCTTGAGCGATTGATTGACGGCGCCGGTCGCGCTCTCGCTCGCCTGGCTGATGAGGCGCGCGATCTGCTCGCTGTTGTCCATCATCGTCTGGGTGAAGTTGAAGCCTTTGGCCTCGATCGCCTTGACCGCATGCTCGGTGACGCGGCTGACCTCGCTCACGAACTCCTGGCTCTTGTTGGTGAGCGCGGCGAGCAGACCGCTCGATTTCTCGTCGACGATGCGCGTCATTTCGGCGGCGCGCTGCCCCACCGCGGTCGAAATCTCCTCGGCCTTGCCGACGAAATTGCGCGCTACCTCGGCGCTGACCGAGAGCAACGTGCGTTCCACCTCGCCGGCGTTCTGCTTGAGCACGTCGCTCACGCCGGTCGACATGCCGCTGATCACGCGCTCGGCGTCGTGCGCGCTCGAGCGGATCGCCGTCGTGGTGCTGGCCGCGAGCTGGGTCAGCGAACGCTCGGCCTCGGCGCTGTTGGTCTTGACCGCCTCGCCGAGTTGCTGGATGCGGCTGCTGATGGTGCTGGAGGCGGAGGCCGAGAGGTTGCCGAGCGAGCGCTCCGCCTCGCTGGTGCTGGCCCTGATCGCGCTGGTCAGTTGCTCCGTGCGCGTGTCGATCGCCTCGACGGTGGCCGTGGTCAGCTTTTCGATCGCCTGCGCGGCGTCGCCGGTATTGGCCCTGATCGTGCTGCTCAGATGCTCGGTGCGCGCGGTCAGCAACTCGGCGGCCGATTGGCTGCGTGC
>VAZL01000220.1 GCA_005883445.1 Alphaproteobacteria bacterium
TCGGCGTGAGCAAGGTGCAAAATCTGCCCCTTGCGCCGTGGAAGCGCTTGGGCGGCAAAGGTACCTACATCCAGCTCCATGGCACCGAGGGCAAATGGGGCAGCTACGTCGTCGAGGTCCCAGAGGCCGGCGCACTCAATGCGGAAAAGCACCTCTACGAGGAAGTCTATCTGGTCGTTGACGGCCGCGGCACCACCGAGGTTTGGCTCGACAACGACAGCAAACGTCATGTCTTCGAATGGCAAAAGGGCTCGCTGTTCTCGATCCCGGTGAATGCCTGGCATCGCGTCGTCAATGCGGGCTCCGCGCCGGCGCTGCTCCTGGGCGGCACCACGGCGCCCAATCTCATGAACCTGATCAACAACGTCGAGGTGATGTTCAATTGCCCTTATGAATTCCGCGAACGTTTCAGCGGCGCCGACGACTTCTACAAGTACAAGGACGACATCGAGCCCGATCCGGTGCGCGGCCTCGCCATGCGGCGCACGAATTTCATCCCGGACGTCGTCAATTGCGATCTGCCCCTCGACAACCGGCGCTCGCCCGGCTGGCGCCGGGTCGAGCCGTTCATGACCGGCAACACGTTTTATCTCTGGATCGGACAGCACGAGAACGGGCGCTACTCCAAGGCCCACGCGCACACATCGGCCGCCGTGCTGATCTGCCTGAAGGGCAAGGGCTACACCTATACCTGGCCGGAGCGATACGGCGTCACCCCCTGGAAGGACGGCCATGCCGACAAGGTCAAGCGCGTCGATTACGAGCCCGTCGGCATGGTATCGGCGGCTCCCGGCGGCGCGCGCTGGTATCACCAGCACTTCGGCGCGTCGAAGGACCCGCTGCGCTTGACCGCCTGGTTCGGGCCGCACAATCCGGGGCGCGAGCCCGGCCCTCCCGGCGAGAAACACAACGACTACACGGCAATGGATATCCCCGAGGGCGGCACCGCAATCCCCTACTGGATGGAAGACCCCTTCATCAGCGCCGAATACCAGGCCAAGCTCAAGGCGGAAGGGGTGCCGAGCCGAATGGAGCCCGACTTCTACAAGAAGGGCACCGTGGTGCCGAAATTCGCGGGCGCGTGATTTGCTCCTTGGCGCAGCCGTCGTGATGAACGCCTGCCTTCACGGGCGGGGCTCGGATTGGGGCTGGCTGGCACGATGACCGACGAGGAAGCGCAAGGCGGCCGCATTTTCTTCTCCAGCACCGGGCGCTCGCTGGTCGATGAAGACGAACTCGTCGTTCTCAGCGTCGGGGTGGATATCGGTTCGTCCACCTCGCATCTCGTGTTCTCGCGCATCGTTCTGGAACGGCTCGACAGCCGTTACGTGGTTACTATCCGCGAGACGTTCTATCAGTCCGATATCCTACTCACGCCCTATGCCGCGGAGGAGGAGATCGACGCTGCGGCGCTCGGCGCTTTCATCGAGCGCCAATACCAGGACGCCAAAGTCGACCCGGACGAGATCGACACCGGCGCGCTGATCCTGACCGGCGTCGCCGTGCGCCGGCGCAACGCCCGCAAGATCGGCGAACTCTTTGCGCGCCAGGCCGGCAAGATGGTCGCGGTCTCGGCCGGCGACAGTCTGGAGACCGTGATGGCCGCCCACGGCTCGGGCGCGGTGGCGCGCTCGATCCGCGACAACGCGACCGTCATGAATGTCGACGTCGGCGGCGGCACGTCGAAAATCGCGATCTGCGCCGACGGCCGGGTGATCGATCTCACCGCCCTCGACGTCGGCGCGCGCCTGCTCTGCCTCGACCCGGTTGGCCGTATCGTGCGCATCGAGGAGGCTGGCCGCCGCTTCGGCGCCGAGCTCGGCATCAATCTCGAGGTTGGCGCGCAGCTTGCGCCCGAGAGCGCGCGCGCCTTGGCGGCGCGGATGGCGGATTGCCTGTTCGCGGCGATGGCTGGCGGATCGCCCGCGGCCGGCGGGCGCGCCCTGTTGCGGCTCGATCCGTTGTCGCAGCGGCGCGCTCTGCAGCAACTGACTTTTTCCGGCGGCGTCGCCGAATACATCTATGGCCGCGAAGCGCAGGCATACGGCGATCTCGGCGTGCTGCTGGCGCAAGAAATTCGCGCCCGTGTCGAAGGATGGGGGCCGAAGCTCGAGCGCGCGAGCGAAGGCATCCGCGCGACCGTGATCGGCGCCTCGCAATACACCACGCAGGTGAGCGGCAGCACCATTTACGTCGCGCCGCTCGAAGCGCTCCCCCTGCGCAACGTGCCGGTGATCGCGCCGGCCTTCGCGCTCGACCACGATGAGATCGACTCCGCGGCGGTGGCGGCCGAGATCAAGGCGCTGCTCAAACGCCTCGACCTCAGCGAGGCCGGCACGCCGGTCGCAGTGTTCGTGCCGTGGCGCGGCTCGGCCACGTTCCAGCGCCTCGATGCATTCTGCCAGGGGCTGACCGACGGCCTCGCGCCCATCCTCGCGGACGGCCACCCGCTGGTGCTCGCGGGCGACGGCGATGTCGGCGGCCTCATGGGGATCCATCTGCGCGAGGAAATGCAGCTCGAGAACGCGATCGTCTCGGTCGATGGCCTCGAGCTCAAGGAGTTCGACTATATCGACATCGGCACCATGCTGCCGAATTCCGGCGCGGTGCCGGTCGTGATCAAATCGCTGATTTTTCCCGCCAGCGCCGCACCGGGGATGGAACGCCAACCCGTCCCGCGAGTGGTGGCGGGCTGAAAGAATGCGCGCAACGCTAGGCCATCACAGCCCGTATACGCGGGTGGCGGTGCCTCCCAGCACCGCGTGGCGCTCGTTGGTGGACAGTGCCTCGACCAAAGCGGTTACGCCGTTCCACGTTTCCACGTAGCTCGCACCCAGCAGGATCACCGGCCAATTGCTCGCCGCCATGACGCGATTGGGGCTGAACAGATCGAGCACGTGATCGCTATAGCGCCGTATCTCGTCGGTCGACCAGCGCCAGCGCATGATGATGTCGAGGCCGATCGAGAGCTTCATCGACACGTTGCGGTGCTCGGCGGCGCGGGCAATTTGCGTCGCCCACGGCTCCCAGCCGCGCTCCGGAAGCGGCGGCCGGCCGAGATGATTGATCACGATCTTGAGCTTCGGCAGGCGACGCGCGACGTCGAGCACGGATTCGAATTGCGCGGCGTTCACCGGGATGGCGTCGAAGGCGAGCCCCGCCGCGGCCAGGAGCTTGAGCGATTCGACCACGCCATCCTGCAGCAGCCAGCGTGGATCCGGCTCGTTACTGATGAGATGGCGCACGCCCACGAGCTTGCCGCGGGAGCGCAGCCGCTCGAGCGCGCGCGAGGTCGCATCGGGGTCGGCGAGCGGCAGCCAGCCGACCACGCCGCGCACGAAATCGACCTGTTTGCAGAGATCGAGGCACTCCTCGGTCTCGCCGCCGACCTGATGCAGGACCTGAACCAGTACCGTTCCCTTGATGCCGCAGCGGGAGAGTTCCGGGCGCAGATCGTCCGGCGTGAAATCGCGCGCCAGGCGGTCGCCGACCTGATCCGGCCACGTATAGGTGCGCCGCCCGGTCCACCAGAAATGATGATGCGCGTCGATCATGAGTTGTCCAATCAGGGTCCTCGTGCCACGAACGCGTCCTTGCGCAGCCACACGTTGCCGGAAGCCTCCACGTTCGCCACGCCGATATAGCAGAAGATCAGCGAGGCCTCCTCCGTCCGGGAAGCATTGGCAATGACATGGATCGCCCCACTCGGGATGTAGACGAAGTCGCCGGCCTCCAGAATGATCTCACGGCGATTACTGCAATCGCTGCGCGCCTGGATACAACGGATCCTACCGGACATGATGTACCAGCAGACGTCGTTGTTGGCGTGATAGTGCGTCGGATTCGGCTCCGCGCCCGGGACCAGAACGGT
>VAZL01000221.1:0-1319 GCA_005883445.1 Alphaproteobacteria bacterium
ATTTCGATTTGCACGGGCAGGAGACTTCAATGCGACGCGCAGTCATATGCGTTACCGCCGGGCTCGCCGCGGTGGCGATAGGATTTGGCCTGAACTCCGCTACTAGTTCCAACTCGAATCCCACACCAACGCCCGCAATATCTATTTGGGAAATACACAATCAGCTGCACCTAGAATTTCTTCCAGTCCAGCATATCGAGGATTAAAGCCTAGTTTTCGCTGCGGCGTCTCGCTGAGAGGGAGGGGTTGTCATGGTAAAAGCGCCTACGCCGACGCCAGTCATGGCCGGAATGGTTGTCCAAAAAATGCCATCCGGGCAAATGTTGACAAGGGTAGGCAGTGGGTAGGAATAGCGACGATGGATCATCGATCGCTGATCTTGTTCGCATCAGTTATTGCCTTTGCGGTTGCCGGCACTTCCGCGCGCGCCGAAGATGGCGTCACGAAAGACAGGATTGTCTTCGGTCAAGTCGCGGCGCTCGAGGGCCCTGCCCAGGCCCTGGGCCAAGGTATGCGCCAGGGGCTTCTCGCTGCTTTCGCGGAAGTCAATCGTGCCGGCGGAGTTGCCGGCCGCCAGCTCGAGCTGAAGTCCGCCGATGATAGCTATGAGCCTCAAAAGACGATCGAGGCGATGAAGAAGATGCTGGCCGAAGAAAAAGTGTTCGCGATTGTCGGTGCGGTCGGAACCCCGACGTCAAATGCCGGCCAGCCGATTGCGACCGAGGCCAAAGTTCCCTTCATCGGTCCTTTTACGGGCGCAGAGTTCCTGCGCACCCCCTACAAACGATATGTCGTCAATATTCGTAGTTCCTATTTTCAGGAGACCCAGGCGTGGATCGAGCATCTGACTGAGGATCTCGGGATTACGAAAATCGCGATCTTATACCAGGACGATACCTTCGGCTTGGCGGGACTCGACGGAGTCAAGATGGCAATGGCCAAGCGCAACATGTCGTTCGTGGCCGCGGGTACGTTCCGGCGCAACACTACCGCGGTGAAATCCGCGTTGCTCGAAATTATGAAGGCCAACCCCGAAGCAGTGGTGACGGTCGGTCCTTACAAGCCGGTCGCTGAGTTTATCAAATTGGCCCGTCAGGCGAAGATGGACGCGGTTTTCGTGGCTATTTCCTTCGTCGGCTCCGATGCTCTTGCCCTGGAGATGGGCGACAAGGGAGCCGGCGTGATCGTGAGCCAGGTGGTTCCATTCCCGGCCGACAAGTCGGTCCCGCTTGTAGCGTCTTATCAGGCAGCGCTCGCCGCACACGATCCTGGGGCCAAACCCGGCTTTGTCTCCTTGGAGGGCTATCTCGTCGGCCGCC
>VAZL01000221.1:1352-5378 GCA_005883445.1 Alphaproteobacteria bacterium
AGGCCGATGGCTCGTTCAAGCCCGTCACGCGACTTATCAAGTGACATCACGGCCTACATTCCTCAGAGGCCAGATATGAGCTTCGCGGTGGCATCGCCTGATTCGACTCAAGCCGACCGCAACGGCAAAGGACGGGCGGGCGGCTTATCCGGGCTGAGCACGATCCGCGCACGTC
Organism: Alphaproteobacteria bacterium; assembly: GCA_005883445.1. GTDB lineage: Bacteria > Pseudomonadota > Alphaproteobacteria > Rhizobiales > Xanthobacteraceae > VAZQ01. Next base: position 1,528 of record VAZL01000221.1, read on the forward strand.
TCTACATCGCCTTAGGCTTCATGGCGATCACGACCGTGATTTGCTCGTTGATCGGGCTCTACGCATTTACAAATATTGGCGGCACCGTCACCAAAATCGTCTCCCAGAGCATGCCGGCGACGGTGCATTCGCTTCGGCTAGCCGAGGAGACCAGCGGGCTTGTCGCAGCGGCGCCGCGCCTGATGGCAGCAGAGGACGAGTCCCATCGTTCCGAGGTCGCCGAGCAAATCGCCCAGCAAACCCGTGATTTCCTGACGCGGATCGACCAGCTGCCGATGCTGGCCGCAAACACGAGCAAGGAAATCCAAGCAGCACAAACCGCGATGGTCGACCGGATCGCTGCCCTCAATCAGGCCGTGACCGAAAGGATCGCCATTGCTAGCCGGCGACAGGCCATGGCGACCTCCATTCGGAAAGCTCACGAGGAGTTGCTGGAAGGCCTCACACCGGCGATTGACGACGCCAATTTCGACCTGATGACGAAAAGTCAGAATGCGGGAAGCAAAGCGGCCTCGAACGGGGCGGTCGAGTCGCTGCGCCGTTTGCTAGAAGTGCAAGCCGAAGTCAATTTACTTGCTGGGTTGCTAATCGAAAGTTCGCTGGTTACCGAGAGCGTGCGCCTGCAGCCGCTGCGCGAAGTGATTGACGCGGCCCGCGGCAAGATCGAAACCAACCTCAAAGCGCTTGCCAATCCCGAACTGCGGAAAAACTTAATCGGGCTCTACGACGGGCTCGCCGCCATGGCGGGCCAGGATGGGATCATTGCCGTACGCGCGCACGAATTACAGCGGCAGCAGGAGGCACAGCTTGCATTTGCGGCAACGCAAGCCGAGGCCGTCAAGCTCAAGCATGCGGTCGACAGCCTTGTTGCGCAGCAAGGCAAAGACGTGGAGGCCGTTTCCGCGCTCGCCGCCGCCCAAATCCACTCCGGTCGATTCCTTCTTATTGCACTCTCGATCACGGCCCTGATCGCCGCAGGCCTCATTGCCTGGCTGTACGTCGGGCGCAACATCGTGTCGCGTCTCGCGCGTTTGAGCGGCGCAATGATGGCCATTGCGGCCGGTCGACGGGAAAGTGCCGTTCCTGTGACGGGGGCTGACGAGATCGGCGCGATGGGAAGAGCCGTCGAAGTATTTCGCAGAAACGCCGTGGAGCTGGATCAACTGCTCGCTGAGCGCGCTGACGCAGCCATTAAGTTGGAAAAGATCGTCGAGCAACGCACCGCCGAGCTGCAGCGACGCGGCGAGGTGATGCGCGTCACGTTCGAAAACATGGAACACGGCGTGCTCATATTCGATCGCCGGATGAAATTGGTTGTTTGGAATCCGCAAGTTGCCGAACTGCTCGAACTACCCAAGACGTTCTTGGCTGGCGAGCCGCATTTCAGCGACTTTATTCGCTTCCAAGCAGAAAGAGGCGAATACGGCGACATCGATGTTGACGCCGAGGTCCAGCGGCTCGCGGCAGAGGCTGCCCGGCATTACTTGACGGAGCGGACACGGCCTAACGGTACGATCGTCGAAATCCGGCACAATCCGTTGCCAGACGGAGGTGTAGTCAACATTTATACGGATATCACCAACCGCAAGAATTATGAGAATACTCTTACGGCTGCGCGGGATCAGGCCGAAGCGATGAGCCGCACCAAGTCGACCTTCCTCGCCAACATGTCACACGAACTGCGTACCCCGCTAAATGCAATCATCGGCTATAGTGAAATTCTGCGAGAGGACGCCGCCGCCAAGGATGACAAAGAGCCGATAGAGGACTTGCAGAGGATCGAAAGCGCAGGTCGACACCTATTGGGGCTGATCAACAACATTCTCGACCTCTCGAAGATCGAGGCCGGGAAGATGGATGCCTTCATCGAGGAGGTAAACATTCAAGCACTGGTCAAGGAAGCACTGTCGATCGTGAAGCCCCTGGCCGACAAGAGTCAGAACAGAATCGAGGTGAACTGCCCGACGGATATTGGCAGCTTCCGCTCCGACCAGACCAAGGTAAAGCAATGCTTGCTCAACTTGCTGAGCAACGCCAACAAGTTCACGACCGCGGGCACGTTGACCCTGACGGTCGCGCGGGAGAACAGTTCCTGGGTCTATTTCCGTGTTTCGGACACTGGGATCGGTATGGCAAAGGACCAGGTCAGTCGGTTGTTCGAGGCGTTTACCCAGACGGATGCCTCGACCACCAGGCGCTTTGGCGGCACGGGTCTTGGGCTCGTGATCACAAAGCACTTCTGCACGATGCTGGGCGGCAACGTTACGGTCGAGAGCACGCCCGGGGAAGGCTCGACTTTCACCATCACGCTTCCGGATCAAAGCGCTGTCCCTGCCACCGCGGAGTCGCTTGCGCCGGCGGCGCAGACGGCAGACGGACGTCCGACTGTCCTTGTGGTGGACGATGATCCTACTGTATGCAGCCTGCTAACCAAAACCCTGACGAAGGAGGGCTATCGCGTTATATCGGCACGCAACGGCATCGAGGCTCTGGCCTTCGCGCGCGAGCACAGACCACAGGCGATCACGCTCGACGTGCTGATGCCGCAAATGGATGGATGGGGAGTCCTCAAGGAACTAAAGGCTGACGCTCACCTCCGTGACATACCCGTGATCATGGTGACTGTTCTCAACGAGCGTGGGATGGCGATCCCATTGGGCGCCGCCGATTTTCTGACCAAGCCCGTGGATCGACAGCGCCTGACGTCGATATTGAGAGAGCATTGCGCTATTCCGAGCAGCGCCTCGATACTGGTCGTCGAAGATGACTTGGCGACCCGGGAAATGCTCTGTCGGTCGCTGATGAGCATGGGATATACAGCCCATGCGGCGGTCAATGGCCGGAGCGCATTGAACTGGCTTGGCAGCCATCCGGTCCCTAGCCTGATTTTGCTCGACCTCCTGATGCCCGAACTCGACGGCTTCGAGTTTCTACAAGAACTGCGTAAACAGCCTGCTTTCGTGGATATCCCCGTTATCGTGGTCACAGCGAAGGATCTTACTGCGGAGGACTATCGCATCCTGAGCGGACAGACCGAGCGGATTATCGCCAAGGATCAAGCGTATCTGAACGAGCTGACCGTTGCTGTGCGGGCACGGCTGGCGCAACATCCCACGCGTGAAGCCGAACGCCTCCTCCACTGAAGAACGAACCGCTGAGAGAACGCATGCCAAGGATTCTATTGGTTGAAGATAATGAGATGAACCGTGACATGCTATCGCGCCGACTGATCCGCAATGGCTACGAGGTCTCAGTCGCGATGGACGGGCAACAGGGTGCCGATAAGGCCTTGTCGGAGCAGCATGACCTCATATTGATGGACTTAAGCCTACCGGTGATCGACGGCTGGGAGGCAACGCGTCGGATCAAGGCCAACGATGCCACTCGGCGAATACCCATCATCGCGCTAACCGCGCACGCGATGGCCGGCGATCGCGAAAAGGCGATGGAAGTTGGCTGCGAAGATTACGAGACCAAGCCAATCGAAATGTCGCGTCTGCTAGGCAAGATTGCGGCTTTGCTCAAGCCGACCGCGGGTTGAGCCGGAGCGACGGTGGCGGTTCTCGGAGAAGGCTAGCAGCTGTCTCGCGGCCCAGGGAGAAAGCCCCTTGTCGGCCAATGCATCAGACGAGCGCTTCAATCGCGCTGTGACGGCATACTTAAGGCAAGAGGTGCAGGCTCCAGCCGCTGCCGTTTCCGATTTTCTCGACATCATCATCGAGGATGCGCGCAGGCTAAAGCTTGATCATGTGCTTGCGGACCTCGAGCGCATGCGCAGCGCAAGCATCCAGTTGACCACGTTCGTGAAGAGCGTGACCACGGATGGCTCTTCGGCCCGAGGGCAAGCCGAA
>VAZL01000222.1:0-6350 GCA_005883445.1 Alphaproteobacteria bacterium
GCTTGGATTTCCCACCGTTGTGTCCTCCTCGTGGTTTGGCCTCGCCGCGCCCGCGGACAAGCCCGCCGACGTCGTCAGCACATTGGCCGCTGCGATGCCCTCGGTCTTTGCCTCTGCGGGATATCAGGCGCGGCTCGAAAAGCTCGGGCTCGAGCAGTTCAACTTGAACCCCGAGCAGTCCGCCGCCTTCATCAAGGCGGAGTTCGACAAATGGGCCAAGGTCGCGAGGTCCGCCGGTATCCAGGTGGACTAGGCCGCAGCCACCAGCCCAATCAAGGCGCGCACACCCCGGAATCGTAGCATTCGCGACGGGTCGCTCGACCTAGGGCCGAGCGTCGGGCCCGCGACTTTACAAAACTTTACCTTCCCGACACCGGCGAGAAAACGCCGGCCCATACCTTGCGCTCACGGGCAATACCGCCTGACGTCGAGGAAGGAGTTCAGGATGGTTGAGCAGAGCAACGGGCAGTCCAAAGCGGAAACTCCGTCCCAGGACTACCGCCGCGGTCGCCGCGGCACGTTCGTAATCGCATTGGTCGCGGTGGCGCTGTTGGCGGGCCTCACCGGCAACTTGCTGTCCAAAGCGTTCGGCCAAGGCGACAGTTGGCAGCACATCAGCTGGCACGACGGCGGCGTTTTCGGCGGGCCGCTCTCGCCGGCACAAATCGACGATCGCATCGACCGCATGAGCAAACATCTCGCCATCGAGCTCGATGCAACGTCGGACCAGCAGGTCAAGGTCGCAAACATCGCCAAGGCCGCCGTCGCTGATCTGCGGCCGCTGCGCGAGAAGGCGCACGCCGCGCGCGCTCAGGCCATCACGCTCTTGACCGCCCCCACCATCGATCGTAGTGCAATCGAGCGCCTGCGCGCCGAGCAGATCGGGCTTGCCGAAACGGCGAGCAAACGCATCGCGCAGGCGCTGGCCGATGCCGCCGATGTGCTCAGCCCCGAACAGCGCCGGAAAGTCGCGGACTGGATAGCGCTCGGGAGGCCGTGGTGGGCGCGCTGGCATCGCGGCTGATGCACACCGGTTGATGGACAATCGTGGGCGAACGCGTCCTTCTGATCGAAGATGATTCCCGTCTTGCCGATATGGTCGGCGAGTATCTCGGCAAGGCGGGTTTTCACGTCGTTCATGCCGAGAGCGGGGCGCGCGGGCTTGCGCTGCATGGGCGAGAGCCGCTGGACGTCGTCATCCTCGATCTGATGCTGCCGGATAGCGACGGTTTGGACATCTGCCGGCAGATCCGGGCCCGCTCCGCCTCGAGATGGGGGCCGACGATTATTTGCCGAAGCCGTTCGAGCCGCGCGAGCTTTTGGCGCGACTGCGCGCGATCCTGCGCCGCGGCCGAGGCGGTCTCAAACCCGATCTGCTGCGCTATGGACGGCTCGAGATCGACCGCGGCGCCCGCGAAGTGCGGCTTGACGGCACGCCGCGGCCGCTGACCAGCTATCAGTTCGCCTTGCTGCTGGCGCTCGCCGAGCATGCCGGCCGCGTCATGTCGCGCGACGCGCTGATGGATGCGGTCAAGGGCGAGCAAATCGAGGCGTTCGACCGGTCGATCGACGTGCATGTCTCGCGCATCCGCGCGGCGATCGAGGACGATCCGAGAAAGCCGCGGCGCGTCATCACCGTGCGCGGGACGGGCTATGTCTTCGCCAAAGCCCAGGAGTGAGGCGTCGCGCGCATTTTGCGGCGATGGCGCATCGAGAGGCCGGCTCGGATGAGACGACTTTATCTGCAAGTCTACCTCACGATCGTGGCAAGCCTCGTTCTGGTCGTGCTCACGGCGGGCCTGCTGTGGCACTTCTTCGCCGGCTTCGGCCCGTTCGGGCAGCAGTTCGAAGTGGCCGGCGAAGTCATCGCCGAGCTTGTCCCCGCCGCAAACGCGCCGGCGGCGGCGCAGCAGCAGGCGATCGACCGGCTGGCGGAGCGTCTGGGCGCGGATTTGGCGCTGTTCAGCCGCACCAACGAGCCGTTGGCCGCTGCCGGCCGGCCGCTCCCGGCTCCAAGTCGCGACGGTCGGACCGGGGGGTGGATGCGAACGCCTGTCGGGCCCGCGGTTTCGATCCCGCTGCCGGACGGCCGGCGGCTGGTGGCACGCCTGCCGCCCCGCCAGCGTCCCAGCGCGCTCATGCTCGCCGCCTTCCTTGGGGCCATCGCGCTCGTCGTCGCCATCGGCGCCCGCCCGGTCGTGCGACGGCTCACGGGGCGGCTCGAGCGGCTGCAGCGCGGCGTCGAGTCGCTTGGCGCCGGCGATCTCACCGCGCGCGTCAAGGTCGAGGGCCGCGACGAGGTTGCCCGCTTGGCTCGAAGCTTCAATCAGGCCGCCGCGCGCATCGAAAGCTTGGTCAACGCCCACAAGATGCTGCTCGCCAATGCGTCGCACGAGCTCAGAACGCCGCTCGCGCGCATCAGGCTCGGGCTCGAGCTGGTCGCGACGCATCCCGAACGCAAAGTCGAGCTCGAGCGAGACATCGCGGAGCTCGACCAGCTCGTGGACGAGATCCTGCTGGTGAGCCGCCTCGACGCCACCGAGCAGCTGGATGTTCGTGAGGACGTCGACCTGGCCGCGCTCGCGGCGGAGGAATGCGCGCGATACGACGATTGCAGCGTCGAAGCAAAGCCGGTCATGGTGCGCGGGGACCCGATGCTGCTGCGCCGAATGATCCGCAACCTCGTCGAAAATGCCCACCTCCATGGCAAGCCGCCGATCGAAGTGACGGTCGCGAGGCAGGATGATCGGGCCCTGCTCAACGTGCTCGACCATGGCCCGGTGATCGTCGAAGACGCGCGCGAGCGGCTGTTCTCGGCCTTCTACCGGATTCCGGGAAGATCCGGCACGAAGGGCAGCGGACTCGGCCTTGCGTTGGTCAGGCAGATTGCACGCCGGCACGGCGGCGACGTCGCCTACGATCCCGACCGAGGAAGCTCATTCACCGTGACATTGCCGGCCAGCGCCTAGGGCGAAGCCTTGAGCGCGTTCACGCGTCCATCCGGCGCGAGCTCAACCTTTCCGCAGCGCTGCCGACCCGCTATGGTCGCCGCGCAACAGCCTCCACACAGGGAAGAAAACGATGAACCAAGATCGCGCCGCGCGCGGCAAGACGATTCGCGACCAAGCTTTCGGCAAAGACGGGTTGAAGACGTGGGACGAGCTCAACGCGATCTGCCCGACACACGCCCAGGCCATCCATGAATATTGCTTCGGGACCATCTGGGACCGCCCGCACCTCGATTTGAAGACGCGCGAATTGATCGTGATCGCGGCGGCGGTGGCGTCCGATTGCCCCAATGAAGTGGCGCTGCACGCGCGGGGCGCGCTCAACCGCGGCGCCAAGCGCGAAGAGATCATCGAGACGATCCTGCAATGCGCGCCCTATGTCGGCTTTCCCAAGACCAACCACGCACTCAAGGCGGCAAAAGACGTGTTCGACCGCTGGGAGACAAAGAAGGACGACTGGAAGGCGCTGTGACGAGCGGCTCACGCGCTCGCGCCGGCCTCGGCCGCGAGCACATCCAGCAGCAGGTCGAGTGCCGCCGCGGTGAAAGCATGCATGTTGCCGACGCGATCGTCGCTGCCGGTTTCGAGCGTGATCGCGCGCTCGGTTCGTCCGGCAACGGCGATGCAGCTGTGGCCGGCCGGATCGCCATATCGATTGCCGGCCGGGCCCGTTGCTCCGCTCTCGGCCACGGCCCACGTCGCCGAGAAGCGTTGCCGCGCGGTTTGCGCCAACAGCAGCGCATAGGGCTGCGTCGAGGCGCGCATGCCGAGGGTCGATATATCCGGCAGGTTCAGCAGCGCGCGCCGCGCGACCTGGGTATAGACGACGGCGCCTCCCAGGAAATAGGCGGACGCGCCCGGCAATGCCAGCAGCGCTGCCGCGATCAGGCCGCCGGTCGAGGATTCCGCCACGGCGATCGTCTCGCCGCGCTGCTTGAGAAGACGAGCGACTTTGTCGGCGCGTGCGATCAATTCCTGCATGGGGGTGCTTCTCCGTCTTGTCTCGCCGACGTGCGAACTTGCTCGCACCGTCGCGCCGCGCCTATGATGCCACGAAGCGCGAGCAGCGAGAGCGTCGAATGCGGGCTGGAATCGTCGTTCTAATCGGCCTCGCGCTCTGCGCGCCGGAGGCAGTCGGCGAGCCCTATCCGGACCGCCCCATCAGGCTGATCTCGCCCAACCCCGCGGGCGGCGCCAACGATACGATCGTGCGCATCATCGCCGCGAAAATGTCCACCATCCTCGGCGCATCCTTCGTCATCGACAATCGCGGCGGCGCCGGCGTCCGATTGCCCCAATGAAGTGGCGCTGCACGCGCGGGGCGCGCTCAACCGCGGCGCCAAGCGCGAAGAGATCATCGAGACGATCCTGCAATGCGCGCCCTATGTCGGCTTTCCCAAGACCAACCACGCACTCAAGGCGGCAAAAGACGTGTTCGACCGCTGGGAGACAAAGAAGGACGACTGGAAGGCGCTGTGACGAGCGCGGCTCACGCGCTCGCGCCGGCCTCGGCCGCGAGCACGTCCAGCAGCAGGTCGAGTGCGGCCGCGGTGAAGGCATGCATGTTGCCGAGGCGATCGCCGCTGCCGGTTTCGAGCGTGATTGCGCGCTCGCTTCGTCCGGCAATGGCGATGCAGCTGTGGCCGGCCGGATCGCCATATCGATTGCCGGCCGGGCCCGTTGCTCCGCTCTCGGCCACGGCCCACGTCGCCGAGAAGCGTTGCCGCGCGGTTTGCGCCAACAGCAGCGCATAGGGCTGCGTCGAGGCGCGCATGCCGAGGGTCGATATATCCGGCAGGTTCAGCAGCGCGCGCCGCGCGACCTGGGTATAGACGACGGCGCCTCCCAGGAAATAGGCGGACGCGCCCGGCAATGCCAGCAGCGCTGCCGCGATCAGGCCGCCGGTCGAGGATTCCGCCACGGCGATCGTCTCGCCGCGCTGCTTGAGAAGACGAGCGACTTTGTCGGCGCGTGCGATCAATTCCTGCATGGGGGTGCTTCTCCGTCTTGTCTCGCCGACGTGCGAACTTGCTCGCACCGTCGCGCCGCGCCTATGATGCCACGAAGCGCGAGCAGCGAGAGCGTCGAATGCGGGCTGGAATCGTCGTTCTAATCGGCCTCGCGCTCTGCGCGCCGGAGGCAGTCGGCGAGCCCTATCCGGACCGCCCCATCAGGCTGATCTCGCCCAACCCCGCGGGCGGCGCCAACGATACGATCGTGCGCATCATCGCCGCGAAAATGTCCACCATCCTCGGCGCATCCTTCGTCATCGACAATCGCGGCGGCGCCGGCGGCAAGATCGGCGCGGAAGCGGTCGCGCGGGCGGCGCCCGACGGCTACACCCTGCTCGCGGCCTCGGTCTCCACGCATTCGTTCGCCCCAGTGGTGACGCCCAAGCTCGGCTACGATCCGATCAAGGATTTCGAGCCGATTTCGCTTCTGGCGCTGGTGCAGAACGTGCTGGTGGTCAACCCATCGCTGCCCGTCGCCAATGTCTCCGAACTCATCGCGCTCGCGCGGGCGCAACCGGGCAAGCTCAATTACGCGTCCGGCGGTCCGGGCTCCACCAGCCACTTCGCGGTCGCCATGTTCGTCGCACTGGCCGGTATCCAGCATGACACCGTCCACGTACCCTACAAAGGCGGAGCGTCGGCGATGACCGCCACCATCGCGAACGAGGCGCAATTCTATTTCGGGCCGATGGCGGGAATGATTCCGTTCATCGAGGCGGGATCGGTCAAGGCGCTGGCGGTGAGCGGCGACACACGATCGCCCTCGCTGCCGCAAGTCCCGACCATGGCCGAGGCGGGCGAGCCGAAATACAAAGCGATCGGCTGGTTCGGCCTGATGGCGCCGGCCACGACGCCGCTCGGCATCGTCACCAAATTGAGCGCGACCGCCGCCGAGGCGGCGAAAAGCTCCGACGTCATCGCCGCGCTGCGCGTGCAGGGAATCGAGCCCGCGAGCAGCCGGCCGAGCGAATTTGCGGCCTTCATCCGGGGACAGCTCGAGCTGCACAAGAAGCTCGTCGAGGACGTCGACCTCAAGCTCGGCCAATAGATCAAGCACTCCGCTCCTATGGTCACAGCACGGGATGGGTGACAACACATGGCAAAAAAGCCCGCAGCCAAGAAGCGCAGCAGCAACGGGCGGCGCTACACCGATATTCTCTATGAGGTCAAGGATCACGTCGCGTGGGCAACCATCAACCGGCCGCGCGTGCTGAACGCCTTTCGCGAGCAGACCCTCGATGAGCTCATCGACGCGCTGAAATCCACGCGCGAGGACCCCTCCATCGCCTGCGCGGTCGTGACCGGCGCCGGCGACAAGGCGTTTTCCGCT
>VAZL01000222.1:6362-6863 GCA_005883445.1 Alphaproteobacteria bacterium
CATGCAGGGTCTCGCCATGACTATCCGCGGCCTGCCGATTCCCGTCATTGCCATGGTCAACGGGTGGTGCATGGGCGGCGGCCACGAGCTCGCCTTGTGGTGCGACCTGGTCATTGCCTCGGAGAATGCCGTGCTCGGCCAAACCGGCGCGCGCGTCGGCGCCTGCCCCACCGTCGGCGCGACGCAATATCTGCCGCGCATCATCGGCGAACGGCTGGCGCGCGAGATGATCTTCTGCGCGCGGCGCTTTACCGCGAAAGAGGCGGTCGAGATCGGCCTCATCAACAAATGCGTGCCGCAGGCGAACCTGCGCAAGGAGACGCTGGCGTGGTGCGAGACCATCAAGGGCCATAGCCCGCAGACGCTGCGCATGACCAAGAAGAGCCTGAACTTCGAGTCCGATCTTCTTTACGCATCGTGGCAGCACGGCATGGAGTTGCTCGCCCATGTCTGGGGCTCGGAGGAAAGCCTCGAGGGCATGAATGCCTTCCTCGCCGGACG
>VAZL01000223.1 GCA_005883445.1 Alphaproteobacteria bacterium
CGCTACGTTCACGAGCAGGGCCTCTCCCCGCGGGTGGTGCGCGCGGACGAACTCTTCGTGCCCGGTGTGGAATGAAGCTGCGCGTCATCTGCGAAGCAGGGGGCGATCACGTTTTGAACGGCTTGCTGAGGAAGCGCGAGCCTTTGAGGCCGTAGCGCCACGGCTGTTCCACCGCCTTGGTGAGCCCGATGCGCGGGCCGATGGCGACGTCGACGTCCTGCGTGCGCGCGCGTATCTCGAACGGCGGCGCATCGAGCGCAAGGGCGTATTGCGCGCCGGTGATGCCGAGCGCCTGGCACAGGCGTCCCGGCCCCGCGCACAGCAAGCGCTCGTTCGCGACGCCGCGGCGGCGGCGCATCGCGGGGAGGCCCTGCGTGGGCGCGAGCGCGCGGATCAGCACCGCGCTGGCGCTGCCCTGCGGCTCGCATACGAAGTTGAGGCACCAGTGCACGCCGTAAGAGCGGTAGACGTAGGTGTAGCCGGGCGGACCGAACATCACGCTGTTGCGCTCGGTGCGGCCGCCGAACGAATGCGCGGCAGGATCGGTGTGGTGGTAGGCCTCGACCTCGACGATGACGCCGCCGACGCCCTTGAACAAGAGCGTCGCGCCGATGAGATCGGGGGCGACCGCGTGCACGCTGCGGGCAAAGAAACTTCGGCGGAGCAGCTTGGGCATCGCGGCGTCTCGACCGGAGGCGGCGTGGCGGCCTAGCATAAAGGTAATGCTAAGAGCCGAACTGACTGGCTCCGCATCAAATTGCTGCCGTCGTCCCCGCGAAAGCGGGGACCCATATTCCAGAGACGGTGGTTATGGGTCCCCGCTTTCGCGGGGACGACAGTGGGACGCGCTGATCAGGTGGATTCAGGATGAGAATATTCCTCGCGGGCGCCGCCGGCGCCATCGGCCGGCGTCTGGTGCCGCTTCTCCTTCGCGCCGGGCACGAGGTCTCCGGCACGACGCGCTCGGCTGCGACCGCGAGCGAGCTTGCGCGGGCAGGGGTGGTGCCCGCCGTGCTCGATGTTTTCGACGCGCCAGCGCTGATGATGGCGGTGCGCGCTGCAAAGCCCGCCGTCATCATCCATCAGCTCACCGATCCGCAGGCCGCCGCGGCGGGCCGCTTCATCGTGCAAAGCATCGCCTTTGCCTACGCGGCTGGCCGCGAGCCGCATCCCGAGACCGATCCCCTCAACCTCGCCGACCCGGTGCGGGCGGTCACGGTCAAGGGCGCGGTAGACATGGAGCAGCAGGTGCTCTCGGCGTCCGGCCTCGATGCCATCGTGCTGCGCTACGGCTTGCTCTATGGACCAGGCACGTGGCGTGAGGCATCATCCGGGCCGAAGCCGGCGCTGCACGTCGACGCTGCCGCCCACGCCGCGCTGCTCGCGATCACGCAGGGCGCGGCCGGCGTCTACAACATCGCGGACGACGACGGCGCGGTCTCAATCGCCAAGGCGCGCACCGAGCTTGGCTTCGATCCGCGATTTCGCGGGCCGTGACTCGCGGTGCTCGCCTGCGGTCTTTTGCGAAAGCGAGTCCCTCGTGTGGCCAAGGTGTGACATTTTTTATTAACCAATCATTAATCGTGTTGCGCGGGCGCAACACGGCTAAAACATTGACATCAGGATGAGAATCCGGCCGCGCCGCGCCGCGATTTGGCCATACGCGGCGATGAAACGTTGATCCAACAACTTCCGGGCTGCGTCATTTCGGGGCGCGCGCTCGAGAAAACCGGGGCGGAAAGGCGCAATGGACGCGAAGGCCAACCTCAAGGCGAAGCTGCCCAGCCGGCACGTGACCGAGGGTCCCGAGCGCGCTCCGCAGCGCTCCTACTATTACGCCATGGGGCTCACGCGCGAGCAGATCCATCAGCCCTTCGTCGGCGTCGCCACCTGCTGGAACGAGGCCGCCCCCTGCAACATTTCGCTCATGCGCCAGGCCCAGGCGGTGAAGAAGGGCGTCGCCGCCGGCGGCGCCACGTCGCGCGAGTTCTGCACCATCACCGTGACCGACGGTATCGCCATGGGCCACGAGGGCATGAAATCCTCGCTGCCCTCGCGCGAGGTGATCGCCGATTCAGTCGAGCTGACCATGCGCGGGCACGCCTATGACGCGCTCGTCGGTCTTGCCGGCTGCGACAAATCGCTACCGGGAATGATGATGGTGATGTGCCGGCTGAACGTGCCGTCGATCTTTATCTACGGCGGCTCGATCCTGCCCGGCACCTTCAAGGGCCAGCCGGTCACCATTCAAGATGTGTTCGAGGCGGTCGGCAAGTATTCGGTCGGGGAGATGTCGGGCACCGATCTCGAGACGCTCGAGCAGCACGCCTGCCCGTCGGCGGGCGCCTGCGGGGCGCAGTTCACCGCCAACACCATGGCAACTGTATCCGAGGCGATTGGGCTTGCTTTGCCCTATTCGGCGGGCGCGCCGGCGCCTTACGAGATCCGCGACGCCTTCTGCATGACCGCCGGCGAGCAGATCGTCGAGCTGATCAAGGCCGGCCTGCGCCCGCGCGACATCGTGACCAGGAAGGCGCTGGAGAATGCGGCGACGGTGGTGTCGGCGACCGGCGGCTCGACCAATGCCGCGCTGCACCTGCCCGCCATTGCCCACGAATGCGGCTTGAAGTTCGACCTATTCGATGTCGCCGATGTCTTCAAAAGGACACCATATGTCGCGGATTTGAAACCGAGTGGCCGTTATGTTGCCAAAGATATGTTCGAAGCAGGCGGCGTTCCACTCTTGATGAGGACGCTGCTCGACCACGGGTATCTTCACGGCGAATGCTTAACCGTGACTGGGCGCACGGTCGCCGAGAACCTCAAGCGAGTGAAGTGGAACAAGGACCAGGACGTGGTCCGCCCCGCCGACAAGCCGCTCTCCGCCACCGGCGGCGTCGTCGGGCTCAGAGGCAACCTCGCGCCGGAAGGCGCCATTGCCAAGGTTGCTGGGATGGCGGACTTGAAGTTTACCGGCCCGGCGCGCTGCTTTGACGGGGAGGAAGCGTGCTTCGAGGCCGTCAAGAAGAAGAAGTACAGGGAAGGCGACGTGCTCGTGATCCGTTACGAAGGGCCCAAAGGTGGCCCCGGGATGCGAGAGATGCTGGCGACCACCGCGGCCCTCTACGGACAGGGCATGGGCGGGAAGGTCGCGCTAATCACCGACGGGCGCTTCTCCGGCGCGACGCGCGGTTTCTGCATCGGTCATGTGGGTCCGGAAGCCGCAGTCGGCGGCCCGATCGCGCTCGTGCGCGACGGCGATATCATCGTCATGGACGCGGTGAAGGGCACGCTCGAGGTCAAGCTCAGCAAGGCCGAGCTTGAGGCGCGGGCCAAGGCGTGGAAGCCGCGACGACCCGTATTCACCTCAGGATATTTGTGGAAATACGCCCAGCAGGTGGGGTCCGCGCGCGACGGCGCGGTGACCCATCCCGGCGGGGCGGCCGAGAGGGCGTGCTATGCGGACATCTAACGTCATCGCGAGCATCGCCTTGCTCGGCATTGCCGTGGTCGGCATCGCCCTATCGCCCGCCATAAGCTTCGACGGCACCCGCGCGCCCGAAGGGGCCGCAGGGGCGTTGCCGGATGTCACTCCCAGCCCGGCGGCGGGGAGCCCTTCGCTCGGTGGCGCGACGCCGCTCGCGGCGGTGCCGGCCGCGCCGGCGGTCGCCCCGCTCACGTTGCCGCCGCGCTCGGCCATGCCGCCCACGCCGCAGGAGGCGTTCCGCTCGGGCACGCAGGCGCTGCGCCAAGGCAAGACCGAGCAGGCCGTCATGGAGCTCGAATACGCCGCCGAGCAGCGCGTTCCCGGCGCCATCTGGAAGCTCGGTCGGATGTACGCGGACGGCGATGGCGTCAAAGCAGACAAGGCGCGCGCCTACGAGTATTTCCGCCGCCTCACCACCATGCACGGCGATGACAGCGCCAGCGCCCCCAACGCGCGGTTCGTGGCCAACGCCTTCGTGACGCTGGGACTTTACCATCTCGACGGCATCCCCGGAACGCTCAAGGCCGATCCCAACGTCGCACGCGAAATGTTCCGCTACGCCGCCTCGTATTTCGCCGACCCCGAAGCCCAGTATTACCTCGGACGGCTCTACCTCGTTGGAAAAGGCGCGCCGAAGGACGCCATCCAGGCGGCGCGGTGGTTGCGGCTGTCTGCCAACAAGGGCGATCACCGGGCGCAGGCTCTGCTCGGCAGCATGCTGTTCAAGGGCGAGGACGTTTCGCGCCAAGCCGCGCTCGGGCTGTTCTGGCTGATCGTCGCCAAGGACGCCGCCAGGCCGGATGAGGCCTGGATCACTGACATGTACACGACCGCGCTCGCCCAGGCCAATGAAAGCGAGCGAGCAATGGCGCGCAAGTACTTGGAAGATTGGCTGAAAAATCGCCGGGAATGAGAGTCTGTGGCGCTCGTGCCACACTTTCCGGAAATCTGCTTTTGAAACCTGCAAGCTGATGGACCGCCATTGGGGGCGCGCGTATCTGTTCGTGCCAATGCGGGAAGCGTCTAGTTGAGGCTAAGAATGAAGAAATCGCTGTGCGCAAGCACGGCGGCGTTAGCATTGGTTCTGGCGGCGGCGATGCTGGCGCCGGCGTGCGCTGCTGACCTCAGTATTGCGCCGATCTACAAAGCACCCCCAGCCGCTGCGAGCTGGGCGGGCTCCTACGTGGGCATAGCAGGCGGTGGCGCGTGGGGCAGCGCGCTGCTGCGTAACAATACGACTGCCGCCGACCAAGCACCGCGTCTCAATTTAAGCGGCGGCATCATCGGCCTGACCTCAGGCTTCAATCTCCAGAACGGCAATTGGCTGCTGGGTTTCGAGGGCGACATCTCGGCCGCGAACAAGAAGGCGAACGCGTTCGAATTTCCACCCAACGCCGCCTTCAGCAACGAGGTCAAGGAACAGTG